>DAOWGY010000052.1 GCA_030641695.1 Gammaproteobacteria bacterium | reverse complement strand
CGAGGAGGCGCAGGAGCGAGACACCCCTGCCCCCAAGGCGCTGATCGTGCCGCATGCCGGCTACATCTACTCGGGTTCGGTGGCTGCCGAGGCATACGCGTTACTCACGCCCTACCGCGAGCAATATCAGCGCGTGATCCTGCTCGGTCCCTGCCACTGCGTGCCGGTGCAGGGAATTGCGCTCAGCAGCGCCGACGTGTTTCGCACACCGCTCGGCGACGTACCGCTCGACAAGGCTGCCATCGACCACCTGAACATCCCGGGCGTGCAGGTCTACGACGCATCGCACGAGTCTGAACACAGCCTCGAGGTACATCTGCCGTTCCTGCAGGAGGTGCTCGGCAACTTCACTGTCGTCCCGATCGTCGTTGGCGACGCATCACCGCAGCTGGTGTCGCAAGTGCTCGACGTGCTGTGGGGAGGACCGGAAACGCTGATCGTCGTCAGCTCGGACCTGAGCCATTACCTGCACTACAACAAAGCCCTCGCGATCGACGCGGTGACCTGCCAGGCAATAGAAAACTTTGATGCGGGTACGATAAATCAAGATATGGCCTGCGGTGCGACGCCCGTAAGCGGACTGTTGATCACCGCAAAACGGCGCGGCATGAACGTGACAACCCTCGACCTCAAAAACTCGGGCGATACGGCCGGTGACAAGGATTTTGTCGTCGGCTACGGCGCATGGATGTTCGTCTGAATGAAACTAATTGTCTTTATCTTGCTTTTCTTGTCGATCGCCGCTCATGCGGACGACACCGATTACGCGGCAGAGAGAGCGGCATTGATCGAGGAGCTCGGGTACTACGCACGACTCGTGGGCGATATGGACGGTGCCGGTTTCAGTGAAGCCGTTTTGGCATCGATGACCTCCGTGAAACGTCACCGATTCGTGCCGCCGGCGCAGGTTCGCTTCGCGTACGAGAACCAGCCACTGCCGATCGGGCATGGCCAGACGATCTCGCAACCTTATATCGTCGCGCTCATGACCGAACTCGTCGAGCCCGATGCCGATGACGTGATTCTCGAGGTGGGCACCGGTTCCGGGTACCAGGCGGCGGTGCTCGCAGAACTCGTCGACCACGTTTACAGCATCGAGATCATCGAGCCACTTGCTAACGGAGCGAAGCAACGCCTCGCGCAACTGGGTTATACGAACATCACGACCCGGCTCGGCGACGGTTATTACGGCTGGGAAGACCACGCGCCGTTCGATGCCATCGTCGTTACGGCGGCGGCCAGCCATGTGCCACCGCCGCTGATTGAACAGCTGAAACCGGGCGGCCGCATGGTCATCCCGGTAGGCGGGCGTTTCATGACGCAACTCCTGTTGCTGCTCGAGAAAACCGACGAGGGCGAGGTCATCACCCGGCAAATCGCCGCCGTCCGCTTCGTGCCGCTGACGGGCGCGCACTAGACGCCCTCCCCGTGCGCCGCCTGCTTCCTGCAACGCTGCTCGTGTCCGCGGGCGCTATCGGCTACGAACTTTTGTTGATGCGCGTACTGTCCATCGTGCAGTGGCATCACTTTGCCTACATGATCATCAGCCTGGCGTTGCTCGGCTACGGCGCCAGTGGCACGTTCATCGCACTGTTCAAGCGTCAATTGGAGACCCGCTTCGAGGCAGCCTTCGCGACCAGCGCGCTGCTTTTCAGTATCACGATGGTCCTGTGTTTTGCGCTCGGCCAACGCGTGCCCTTCAATGCGCTCGAGATCGTCTGGAACCCACAGCAGTTCGTCAACCTGAGTCTCATCTACCTGGTGTTCTTTGTGCCGTTCTTTTTCGCAGCCTCCTGCATCGGCCTCGTGTTTACCTGCAGGCAGAGCCACATCAGCCGCATCTATTTCTTCGATCTGCTCGGTGCGGGCCTCGGCGCCATGCTGATTATCGGCACGTTGTTCCTGCTGATCCCGCAGAATGCGCTCCTGCTGCTGATGATGCTGCCGCTTTTCGCGTCGATGATGATTGGCGTTCGCTCCACGGCGCGAGTGCCGCTGATCTCGGTTCAGGCTTTATGGCTCGCGGTGCTCATTGCCGGAATTCCGCAAACTCAGCTCAATCTGCGTATCTCCGAATACAAAGGATTGAGCCAAGCACTGGAGGTGATCGACAGCGACGTAGTGCAGGTATCGTCGAGCCCGTTGGGACTCATTACGGTGGTCGAGAGCCCGACGGTCCCCATTCGCCATGCACCGGGCCTCAGCTTCAACACCCGGCACATCCCGCCGGAGCAGCTCGCCGTATTTACCGACGCCGACGGCATGAGCGCGATCACGCGTTTCGACGGTGACCTTGACGCGCTCGGCTATCTTGGCGATATCACGGCAGCTTTGCCGTATACATTGCTCGACGAACCCGATGTCCTGGTTCTCGGTGCCGGCGGCGGCAGCGACGTGTTACTCGCCCTGTATCACGGCGCGAACAGCGTTGACGCAGTTGAACTGAATCCGCAAATGACCGAGCTCGTCGCAAAGACCTACTCGGACTTTGCAGGTTCTGTCTATGACGATCCGCGCGTGACGCTGTACACCCGGGAGGCGCGTGGTTTCGTAGCAAGAAGCGACGCGCAATATGACCTCATCCACATCGGCCTGCTCGATTCCTTCGGCGCCTCGGGCGCGGGCGTCCAGACGCTCAATGAAAGTTACATCTACACGGTGGAAGCCATCCGCGAATACCTCGCGCATACGTCGCCCGGAGGCGTGCTCGCGATCACGCGCTGGCTCAAACTGCCGCCACGCGACAGCCTGAAGCTGGTGTCGACAGCGATTGCTGCGCTAAAGGCGCTGGGAGTGAACGAACCCGGGACGCAGCTTGCTGTTATCCGCAGCTGGAACACGAGCACGGTACTCGTGAAGAACGGCGCGTTCACGCCCGACGATATTGCCTCGATACGGGAATTCGCACGATCGCGCTCGTTCGACACGGCCTGGTTCCCGGGCATTCAGGCGAGCGACACGAATCGATTCAATCTGCTGGACGATCCGTACCTCTATTACGGTACTACGGCATTGTTGGGCGAGCACGCCGACGAGTTCGCCGAGCGTTACAAGTTCCATATCGAGCCCGCGACCGACAACCAACCGTACTACTTCCACTTTTTCAAATGGGCGACACTTCCGGAAGTTATCGCGTTGCGCAAGGTTGGCGGAGCCGCACTGATTGAATGGGGTTACCTGATTCTGATCGCGACCTTACTGCAGGCGATAATCGCCGGACTCGTTCTGATCCTGTTGCCACTTGCGGCGGTCGAGCGCAACTGGCCCGCCGGCACAGCACCCCGAATGGGAGCTTACTTCCTGCTGCTCGGCTTCGCGTTCCTGTTCATCGAAATGGCGTTCATCCAGAAATTCATACTGTTCCTGAGTCATCCCTTGTACTCGGTTGCAGTCGTCTTGAGTGGCTTCCTCGTATTCGCAGGGATCGGCAGCGCTTTGTCGGAACGTCTTGCACGAAGGCTCGAGGCAAGCGGCCGCTCGCCGGTCGCGATCGCAGCCGCCGGCATCGGCTTACTTACCCTTTTATATGTGTTCCTGCTGCCGCTGCTGTTCCGAGGGTTCATCGGCTACTCCGACGTCGTGAAGATAGCAATCTCGATCACGCTGATCGCACCGCTTGCCGTCGGCATGGGCATGCCGTTTCCACTGGGGCTCAAGCATGTCGCGAAAACTGCGCCTGACTTCGTTCCCTGGGCCTGGGGCATCAACGGCTTTGCGTCGGTGATGAGCGCGGTGCTCGCAACCCTGCTCGCGATCGAGTTCGGCTTCACGTTCGTGATCGTGCTCGCGCTGCTCCTGTACGCAATCGCGGCACTGATCCTCAGGACTTCGATGCGATCCCGGGCTTGAGGGAGATAAGGCGGGATTTCGGGAGGCAGGGTCTCCGCACGGGCATAATGCACCATGCCCGTATGTTGCTTTTTGACAACACTTTACCGGGGAATGCGGCCTCCAAGGCTTGTTTGTACCCTGTATTTTGACCGCAGTGATCAAAAATTCGATTCTGTGACCCGCAGCACAATGCGGTTTTCAGGTATCGCTAGCATGCGAGTCTCTTGGGCAATTGTTAGGAGAACGTCATGTTGCGTTCAACACTACTTATTGGGCTCCTCGCGTTCTCGGCTACGGCCAACGCACAGGGTTTTGACTACAGCTGGTTGGCTGTGGGCTACGGCACGATCGATTTTGACGATGTCAACGTCGACGGCGATGGCTTCGGGATCGATGGCTCCTACGCGATCAACGATGACTTCCACGTCTTCGGTGAATACGTGGCAGCCAATCTCGACTTCGGCGTTGATGCGACGACCTTTTCCGCCGGTATCGGCTATAACACGGAAATGTCGGACGTTGTCGACGCATTCGCTCGCCTGTCTTACGAGTACGTCGAGGTCGACGTGCCGATACTTGGCAGCGACGACGACAGCGGCTTCGGTTTCGGTGTCGGCCTGCGCTTCGCAGCAGGCGAAAACGTCGAATTGAATGCCGGTATCGACTACGTCGATTATGGTAGCGGCGGTGATGACACCGCGCTCTCGTTGGGCGGTCTGTACAGCTTCACGCCGTCATTCGCACTCGGCCTCGACGGCAGCTGGGGTGACGACGTCTCTTCGTACTCGATCAGCGGTCGTTTCTACTTCGGCCAGTAAGAGAAAGCGTTTGCTTTTGAGAGCCCCGCCTCGTGCGGGGTTTTTTTTGGCGCTCGCGGCCCTGATTCTCAGGACTTCGACTCGATCTCGAGCTTGAGTGAAATGAGTTCGAGCAAGTCTTTGAGTGAAATCATACCGACGAGATGGCCGTCGTCGACGACCATGTATCGCGACTGGGTCGCGGGATGAACGATGTCAGTCAGCAGCCCGGTTGTGCTCGCATTGGCAGGAATCGTATTGGCCGCTGTGCAGGGCTGCATGAGATCGCGAACCTTTCTCGTGCGCCGCTCGCTTTTTGGCAGTGACTTGATGTCATCAATGCTGATGCTACCCAGCAGGTTTTGGCCATCCATAACCGGGTACATCTTGAAATGATGCTGATACACGTAGTCGTCGAGCCATTCATCGATCGATATCGACGGCGGCACTGTCACCGGCTCGCGCCGCATGAACTGTGATACCGGCTG
>DAOWGY010000219.1 GCA_030641695.1 Gammaproteobacteria bacterium | reverse complement strand
TTTCATCGATGCCGAGACCAATAACGACCGGGCCGCCGGCGCGAGCGAGTACGAGTTGATCGGGATGTTTCAGGCTCATAACGACGAGCGCATACGCGCCTTCGAGTTCTGCGATCGTCTTTTTGACCGCTGTTACCAAATCGTCACTTTCCGCCAGGTGCATCGCGACGCGATGCGCGATGACCTCGGTGTCCGTCTCGGAAACGAACTCGTAGCCCCGCTTCGTCAGATCCTCGCGCAGCTCTTCGAAATTCTCGATGATGCCGTTGTGCACGACGGCAATGTCGTCGCCCGACATGTGTGGGTGGGCATTGCCCTCGGTCGGTGCACCGTGCGTCGCCCAGCGTGTGTGCGAAATACCCATCATGCCGCGTGCGGGGTGCTCGTCGAGCGCGTTCTGCAATTCCCGTACTTTGCCGGCACGTCGCTGCCGCGTAATGCGGCCGTCCTCGACGACGGCGATGCCGGCAGAATCATAGCCGCGGTATTCCAGCCGCCTGAGGCCTTCCATCAATATTGGAACGACGTTTCTTTCGGCGATGGCGCCGACGATACCGCACATAAGGGTTTGCTCCTGACGCGTACAGGGGTTGCGGCCGGCCAGCTTGCATGACTTCGTGGCAATGAGCAAGCCACGGCCCTGACAGGTATAAGTTACTGTTAAATCATGACTTTTTGGTGGGCCGCTTCCAGCCCCTGATCGTCGTTTGCTTGGCTCTCTCAAGCGTCAATTGATCGTCGGGGGCGGACTTGGTGATGGTCGAACCGGCACCGATCGTGGCGCCTTTGCCGACCTCCACGGGCGCAACCAGATTCACGCCGGAACCGATAAACGCGCCGTCGCCAATGGTCGTTCGGTACTTGTTCGCGCCATCGTAATTACACGTGATCGTGCCGGCGCCGACATTGACGCCCTCGCCAATGTCACTGTCGCCGATATAAGTCAGGTGATTGACCTTGCTGCCATCGGCAACCGTGCTCTTCTTGATCTCGACGAAATTACCGACCTTGACGTTGTTGGCAAGCTCTGCCCCCGGGCGTAGTCGCGAGAACGGGCCGATTTCGCAATTATCGCCCGTGGTCGCGCCTTCAATATGACAGTTCGAGTGCACAACGACGCTGGCGCCCAGCTGGCTGTCGCGTATCAGGTTGTTCGATTCGATACGTACGCCATCGCCCAGTGATACCTCGCCTTCGAATACGGCGTTGACGTCGATGAAGACATCCTTGCCGCAGCTCAGCGTGCCGCGAATATCGACGCGTGCCGGGTCAGCAAAACCAACACCCTGTGCCATGAGCTCGTCGACCAGGCGTGCCTGCAGTGCACGCTCGGCCTCGGCGAGTTGCTTCTTGTCATTGATGCCCATTACTTCCACCTGCTCCTGCGCCTTGATGCCGTGCACGATCAGGCCGTCAGCAACGGCCATCGAGATCACGTCGGTCAAATAATACTCGCCCTGTGTGTTGGCGTTATCGAGATTAGCCAGCCACTTCCTGAGTCTTTCGCCTTTGCACAGCATCACGCCCGTATTGATTTCGACGATTGCCTTTTCGTCGTCCGTCGCGTCCTTTTCCTCGACGATCCTCGAAACATTGTCGCCGTCCCGAACGATACGTCCGTAGCCGGTCGGATCGTCCATATCGACGGTCAGTACCGACAGCTCGTCCTCGCCTGTCGCATGCACGAGCGCCACGAGCGTCGCCGGCCGTAACAGCGGCACATCGCCGAACAGAATCAGCACCTGCTTGTCATCGGGCGTCCCCTGCATCGCCTGCTGCACGGCATGCCCGGTCCCCAGCTGCTGCTGCTGAAGGGCCCAGCGTATGTCGGCATCGGGAAACCTCGCCTGCACCTCTTCTGCGCCATGCCCGTAGACGACGCAGATGGCATCCGCGCCGAGCTCGCGAGAACAATCCAGTACATGCGCGAGCAGTGGCTGACCGGCCAGCGATTGCAGCACCTTCGGCAGATCGGAACGCATGCGGGTGCCTTGTCCCGCCGCCAGGATGATAACGCTCAATCCCAAAGGGGTTCCTCCATGAATGACGCCAGCGGATGATACCGCAAGTGCATTTTCGAATAGTGGCCGGACTAACGCCAGCGGTAACCGATCTGCAGCAGGAAAGCGAATGATATCGAGCTGAGGATCAGCTGATGATTCTTTGCTGCCCGTTCATGCTGAGATAGCGCTCGCCACGGTCGCAAAGCACCGTGACGATCGTGTGGCCGGGGCCCAGTTCTTCCGCGACGCTCATCGCGGCGAGGACATTCGCACCGGACGAGATGCCGACCAGCAAGCCTTCGTCGCTCCCCAACCGCTGCGCTGCATCGATCGCATCCTGCGTCCTGATCCTGACGACCTGATCGATCTCGTCAGGATTGACGAGGTCCGGTATGAAGCCGTCTGCCAACCCCTGTATGCCATGGCAGCCCGGTGTACCGCCGGACATGACCGCGGACTCGTCGGGTTCCACGGCGACGACGCGCGCTCTGCTCCCGGCCTTTCTCAGCATGCGACCGACGCCCATGAGGGTACCGCCCGTACCGACGCCCATGACGAACGCGTCTATCTCCTCGTCCAGCTGCCTCAGGATTTCCGGGCCCGTCGTCGTGCGATGTACTTCGATGTTGTCGGGGTTCGCGAATTGCCGCGGCAGAAATATATCGCTGCGTTCGGCGGCGATCTCCTCGGTCTTTTGTAACGCGCTCCGAATGTCGTCGACCCTGTCGAGGAGTTCGAGTTCTGCGCCGAATGACTCGATCATGTTGCGGCGTTCGATACTCACCGTCTTCGGCATGATGATCACAACTTTGTAGTGGCGCATCGCACCAACCATGGCGAGAGCGATGCCCATATTGCCGGAAGTAACTTCCATGATCGTCGAGCCTGGTCGCAGATCGCCACGCTTCTCCGCCTCGAGCACCATATGGCGAGCGATACGATCCTTGAGGCTACCGCCGGGATTCAGGTGCTCTGCTTTCGCGAGGATGTTGCAAGCTGTTTCAGCGCTTGCGCGTTCGAGCCGAAGCAACGGTGTATGACCGATCGAGTCGAGTACGCCGGAAGTGACCAGGCATATGGGTGTCTGTCGGGGACAATAGACGAGATGCTGCGGCGCGTTCATCGTTTTTGTTGTTGTCCTTCAGGGCTGATTGTCTGCCGCATACGATAACCACCCCATACGTACTTGCCGCGAATTGGTGGTAATCTGCGAAACGCTCGTCATCGCTGATAGAAGAAGAAAAGCCGCATGGCCACAGAGTCCATTATCCTCATCGGCGTCGGCATTTACGTTGTTATCATGATCGCGGTTGGATTCTATGCGTCGGGAAAGACGCATAGCGTGACCGAGTTCATCGTTGCCGGCCGCGGGCTGCCGATCTGGCTTTGCTCGACCACGATAATTGCGACCTGGTTCGGCGGCGGCACGATGATGGGTACGGCGGGTGCGGCTTATGGTTACGGCATGCTCGGCGTCATCGCCGACCCCTTTGGCGCCGTTCTTGTGTTGTTTCTGGTCGGCTTTTTCTTCGCCCGATTGTTTCGACGATTGCGCATTCTCACGGTTGCCGATTTCATGGCGCAGCGCTACGGCCAGGTCGCCGCCATGGCCATTACGTTTGTAACTGTCTTCACGAACATCATCTGGGTTGGCTCAATGCTGGTGGCCTTCAGCCTCATATTCGAGACGCTCACGGGCACCCCGATGATCGTCGGCATTCTGGGCGGCGCCATCGTTATTTTTATTTACACGACCGTCGGCGGGCTTTGGGCTGTCGCACTGACAGACTTTCTGCAGATGATAA
>DAOWGY010000267.1 GCA_030641695.1 Gammaproteobacteria bacterium | reverse complement strand
TGATGACTGCTTCAGTCACCGCGGAGCCATGGACTATTTCCGACGTTGGAATCAGGTAGGGTTAACCGCATTGTGCAAATGGAGCATAAGCACCAGTCGCCGCGCGAGCAACATCATACGATGCGGCTTGCCAGGTCTCGGCTGGCCCCTTGACCGGTTTGAATGTGCAGTTGCCGAACAGCTTGAAGCGGCGCTCATCGGACGGTGCGCCCGCAATGTGCGTCATACCTTCAAGTTTGACGAAACCTTTCGAGCCGTAAACCTGAAAGTTGAAGCCACCACCCGTTGCCGTCATGGTTGCCAGGTAGCCGGACATGCCTTCTTTCATGCGAAACAGTATCGAAGTTGTATCGTCCGCGTCGACTTCCACAACGCGACGGAAACTTTGCGCATAGACCTGGTCGATTTCACCACACAAGTCGATGAAACCGTCGATCGCGTGAACACCCAACGGTGTCAGTCCACCGCAGGGCGTTTCGTCTTTGCTTGCGCGCCATGCATCGGGCTTCAGGAAGAGTCCGTTCGGGAAAGTCATTGTTGCTTCACAATGAAGGATCGTCCCGAGTTCGCCGGCTTTGATCATGTCGCGGAGCTTTCCGATTTCGGGATGAAAGCGTCGGTTATAGCCGATTCCGAGTGTGACCCCGGCTTTCTCAGTTGCAGCGACGGCCGCGATCGCGTCTGCCTCTGTTAGCGAAAACGGTTTTTCGCAAAATACGTGTTTGCCGTGTTCCGCAGCCGCTATGGTTTGTGTGCTGTGCATCGAATTCGGAGTAACCAGTACAACCGCGTCAATATTCGGGTCTGCGATGATGTCCTCGAACGAGGCGCGCAGTTCCATATCGTGTTCGCTGGCGAACGCTTTGGATTCGTCGGACAGGGAGCGCGTCGTACCAGCAACGAATTTGATGTCTTCGCTGACACCAGATACGGATTCGACGAGGGTTTGTCCCCACCATCCGAGACCGATGATCGCCGCGTTAATCATTTCATGTTGCTCATGGTCAAAATGGCCCTTATGGTTCTGCTGATCCGGACATCAATCGGCCTGATCGTTGGGGGCGAACATTATATCGCTAAAATAGCCGAAATCCATGTTTAATCGATTAAATTGGGAGAGTCGCACGCGATGACGCCAACGGGCGCAGCAATCGATATCTGGATGTTGTTGATCGGGCGGGTTTTGCTCGCGATGGTCTTCCTGGTAAGTGGCATTCATAAGGCGCTCTGGTACCGAAAGGCGGTCGACGAATTCACTGCGGACGGTGCACCGCTGGTAGCAGTCACTTTGCCAGCAACTATCGCGCTGCACGTCGGCGGGGCGCTGTGCCTGATTTTCGGCCTGTATGTAACGGCTGCGGCCCTGGCCTTGGCCGGCTTCACTCTGCTGGCGACATTCCTGGGGCACTCGTTCTGGCGACTTGACGGCGACGACCGACTGATACGCAGCCGGACATTCCTCGGCAATCTGGCCGTAATCGGCGGATTGCTCTATTTGGCTGCTGTTGGCCCCGGTCCCCTGGCTCTGGGCTGAACGATCGATGGGCCCAAAGCTACCGTAAAATCGATAAATACCGTAAGATTGACGTTCTGTCGATGAAACGAGAGACCGAATTGAACAACGCAACTGCCAAAGCAAAGGGCCAGGTCGCCGCCGCCATTGAAAATGCCGGGGTACCGGAGCCGGATACGCGCCTTGCGCTTTACCGCTCCATGCTGGCTTGCCGCATGATGGAGCAGCGCGCTTACGACCTGTTCATGCAGAATCTGATCAAGGGCACGTCGCACCTGGCGCTCGGCCAGGAAGCCATCGCTGCCGCATTCGGCGAGGCGATGCGCAAGGACGATTACACGTTCTGCACCTATCGGGGCCACAACCATACGCTGGTGCGGGGCGCGTCAATGACCGGAATTCTCGGTGAACTCATGGGCCGCGATTGCGGCTTGCTGAGAGGCAAGGGCGGCTCGATGCACCTGATGAGCGTCGAGCACGGCGCAATGGGGTCCTATGCCATCGTCGGCGCGCACATGCCGATCGCGGCGGGCGCCGCCTGGTCCGCGCAGTATCGTGACTCCGGCCAGGTCGCCGTGTGTTTTTTCGGTGACGGCACCACCAACATCGGCGCATTTCACGAAGCACTGAATTTCTCGGCTGTCTGGTCGCTGCCGGTCGTGTACGTGTGCGAAAACAACCTGTACATGGAATACACGCCGATCGGTGAGGTCACCGCGGTCGAGAATCCCGGCGCAGATCGTGCGCCGGCGTATGGCCTGGAATCGATACTGATTGACGGCAACGACGTCGATATCGTCTACGCGGCCGCGAGCGCCGCACTCGACAAAGCGCGCAGCGGTGCCGGTCCGAGCCTGGTCGAAGTGCAGACCTACCGCCACGGCGGCCATTCCCGCGCCGACCCCGGCAAATACCGCCCGGATGAAGAAGTTGCAGCCTGGATGGAGCGCGATCCGATCCCGAACTACCGGCAACGCCTGCTCGACGCCGGCATCGACGAGGCAACACTCGACACGATCGAAACAGAACAGGCCGCGCGCGTCGACAAGGCCGAGGAAACGGCTCGCAACAGTGCGCCGCCCCCGCTGGAGATTGCGCAGACGGATCTCTGGGCCGACGGGAGTTCGACATGGCGCAACTGAGTTATCGGGAAGCCGTCGCCGCCGGCATCGCGCAGGAAATGCGCCGCGACGAGACTGTCGTGTTCCTGGGCGAAGACGTAGCTGCCCCGGGCGGCGTCTTCAAGACCACGGAAGGCTTGCAGGCTGAGTTTGGCCCGATGCGCGTGCGCGATACGCCGATTGCAGAGCAGGCCATACTCGGCGCGGCGATGGGCGCCGCAATGACGGGACTGAAGCCGATCGCCGAGATCATGTTCTCGGACTTCTTTGCAGTGTGCTGGGACCTGGTCGCCAATCAGATGGCGAAAACACGCTTCATGTCCAATGGACAGTGCTCGTTCCCGCTCGTGATTCGCTCGGCGAACGGAGGTGGCGTGCGCTTTGGGGCACAGCACTCGCAAAGCGTCGAGAACTGGGCGATGGCCGTGCCGGGTATCAAGGTGGTTGCGCCATCTTGCGCCGCCGACGTCAAAGGCCTGCTGGCGGCGGCGATTCGTGATCCGGATCCCGTGTTGTTTTTCGAACAGAAGTCACTGTATGGCAGCAAAGACGAAGTACCCGAGGGCGAGCACGTGGAACCGCTCGGTAAGGCAAAAATACTCCGGGAAGGCGACGACGTTACGATCGTCGCGCTCGCTGCCATGGTGCCGCGTGCGATGAAAGCCGCCGCAACGCTCGCGAGCGATCACGGCGTCACCGCGACTGTCATCGACTTGCGTTCGCTCGTGCCGCTCGACGTGTCGGCGATATTCGATTCGGTATCGAAGACCGGCAGGCTCGTTACAGTCGAGGAGAACCCGCGGCTTTGTGGCTGGGGCGCCGAGGTGTCATCGCTGGTCGCCGAAGAGCTTTTCTGGGACCTCGACAGCCCGATCGTGCGTGTCACGACGCCGCACATTCCACTGCCGGCGGCGGATGCACTCGAGGATTCGGTCTTGCCGAGCCCGGAAAAGATCGTGCAAAACGTGCTCAAGCTTGCTGACTAGGAAATACTTTTGGATGTTCTGATGCCACAGCTCGGCGAGACGGTCGCCGAAGGAACCATCGCCGCCTGGCACAAGCAGGCCGGCGACCCGGTCGAGAAGGGCGAGATGCTCGTCGACATCGAGACCGACAAGGTTGCCACGGAGATTACGGCGCCGGCATCGGGGGTGCTGGCGAGCATCAAGGTCGCGGAGGGCGATACCGTCGAAGTCGGCACGGTGCTTGCTGTTATCGCGATCGAGGGTGAAATCACAGAACAAACGACGGCGCAGCAGGCCGAGACGTCGCAAGCGGAGACCGCCGCGGTGGCCCCAGGCGGGCTACCGGCGAAATCGGCCGGCGATCGTCTGTCGCCCGCCGTGCGGCGCCTGTTGAAAGAACACGGTCTCGATATCGCGGTCATAAAGGGCACCGGCCGCGACGGTCGCATCAGGCGCAACGATGTGCTCGACTACATCGATTCGCAGGGCGTGGCAGGCGTGTCTGGCGACAGCGAGCGCGTACCGTTTGACCGGGTTCGCAAGCTTACTGCCGAGCACATGCTGCGTTCGAAGGCGACGTCGCCGCATGTCTTGCAGGCAATCGATGTCGATTTTGACGCCGTCGACAAGGCGCGACTGGCGCAACGCGAGGCGTGGAAGGCGGACAAGGGCTACTCATTGACCTACCAGCCGTTCGTCGCGCGTGCACTTTGCCTGGCGATTGCCGACTATCCGCGCGTCAACGCAAGCGTCGCGGCCGACGCGTTACTGATTCACAAGCACATCAATCTCGCGATCGCCGTTGATCTCGATCACGAGGGACTCGTCGCGCCGGTGGTACGCGACGCAGGGAGTATGGGCGTTGCGGCGCTCGCCGCGGGCTTCAACGAACTTGCGGGCCGGGCGAAGTCGGGCGCCCTGACGCCCGACGATCTGCAGGGCGGCACGTATACGCTGTCGAACCCGGGGCCGTTTGGCACCTTGTTTACCGCGCCGATCATCAATCAGCCGCAGGTCGGCATCCTG
>DAOWGY010000053.1 GCA_030641695.1 Gammaproteobacteria bacterium | reverse complement strand
TGACCATGCCGACCCCTTTGTCCTTCATGTCGGCGACGAGTTGCCGATACTGCTCGTTGCTGCCGTAACGCGGGTCGACCAGGTAGTAATCCGTCGTCGCATAACCATGGTACGACCAGATCGGCATGGCGTTTTCTAGGATCGGGTTCAGCCAGACTGACGTGAATCCCATATCCGCGATGTAATCGAGGTTATCCGATATTCCCTTGAGGTCGCCGCCGTGACGCCCGTATGGATCGTCACGTTTCAACTTGTCATCGAGAAAATAAAATTCGTCGTTGTCCGGATCGCCGTTCGCAAATCGGTCTGGCATGATCAGGTACATCGCGTCGGTCGACGTGAATCCCTTCACGTGATCGGGATCCGGGTTTCTGGGCCTCAGTTCGTAGGTATGGGACACACTGAAGTCACCGTCCTCGAATACGATGTCGAACGCGGTTGGCTCTGCGTCGACGCCAATGTCGAGGTACAGGAACAGGTAGTTCGGGCTCTCGACCCGGACGATGCGACTGATCGAGATGCCGGGAACGTCGATGGATGGCGTCAGGAGCGAGATATTGTTGCCGTGAATGAGCAGTTGCAGCTCGCTGTGCTCGAACCCGGTCCACCAGAAGGGCGGCTCGACGCGCTCGACTTCCTGGGTATGGCCGGTTGCCGGGAAGACGAGCAACAGGCAGGTGCACAGTAGAAATGTTGATATTCGCATAATGACCCCGGCAGGCGAGAAGACCCATCATTTGATTCTAGACAGGCCAGCGCATCCGCACTATCTGAATACGTATTCATCCTTTGGAAACGGGGGCTTATTGATAGACTGAGCGGATGTCAGGGGGTGGGGATAACTTAAAGCATATCGCGGTGATAGGTGGTGGCTCGGCCGGCTGGATGACGGCGGCGGCATTCGCGCATGCTGTGCAGGGCGATTGCAGGATCACGCTGGTCGAATCCGAAATGATTGGCACCATCGGCGTTGGGGAAGCGACCATTCCGCCGATCAAGCTTTTCAACCAGCGCCTCGGCATCGACGAGTACGAGTTCATGCGCCATACGCAGGGCACGTACAAGCTGGGCATCCAGTTTGTCGACTGGGCTGAAATCGGCCACCGCTATTTTCATCCATTCGGCCCGTTCGGTGCCGAATTCGATATCGTGCCATTGCAGAATTATTGGTTCCGCGCACGCGCGGAGGGTGAAGACAGCAGCCTCGACGATCACTCGATGGCCTGGGCCGCAGCATCGCGCTGCAAGTTCGACCGGCCCATGAGAGAACCGCGCATGGTGCAGTCGACGTATGACTATGCCTATCAATTCGATGCCGGTCTGTATGCGAAATATCTGCGCGGTTATGCGGAGGAGCGCGGCGTCGAACGCATCGAAGGCAAGATTGTCGATGTCACGCTCGAGCCCGAATCCGGAAATATCGATTGCGTAACGCTCGACGATGGCACGACGGTCGACGCCGAGTTTTACATCGACTGCACGGGTTTTCGCGGCTTGTTGATCGAAGGTGCGCTCGAAACCGGCTACGAGGACTGGACGCACTGGTTGCCTTGCGATCGTGCAGTCGTGGTGCAATGCACGCACGGCGGTGAGTTCACGCCGTACACGCGATCGACCGCACGTGAAGCCGGCTGGCAGTGGCGCATCCCGTTACAACATCGCATCGGCAACGGCTACGTATTCTGCAGCCGTTTCATCAGCGAAGACGATGCGTCGCAGATACTCATCGACAATCTCGATGGTGAACCCATCACCGAGCCGCGCGTACTGAGATTCACTACGGGCCGACGTAAGAAATTCTGGAACAGGAATTGCGTCGCCATCGGACTTTCTGGCGGCTTCATGGAGCCGCTCGAGTCGACGAGTATTCACCTGATCCAGACCGGCATCACGCGACTGCTTGCGCTGTTCCCGGATCGTAATCTCGATCCGCTGGCCATCGAGGAATACAACCGCCTGACACAACTCGAATATGAGACGGTGCGCGATTTCCTGATTTTGCACTACCACGCGACCGAGCGAGACGATAGCGAACTGTGGCGTTATTGCGCGTCGATGTCGGTACCTGACTCGCTGCAATACAAGATTGACCACTTCCGCGCTTATGGTCGCATCGTGTCGCCGGGTATCGAGCTGTTTCAGAACCCGAGCTGGCTCGCTGTCTTTGTCGGCCAGAACGTCCGTCCCGAACGCTACGATCCGCTGGTCGAGCAACGAACCAACGTCGATGCGAGTGCGCGCCTCGAGAGCCTGCGACGCGTGATGGGCGAGGCCGCGGAAGTCATGCCCGATCATCGCGAGTATCTTGAC
>DAOWGY010000146.1 GCA_030641695.1 Gammaproteobacteria bacterium | reverse complement strand
GATGACGGGCGCCGGCAGGACCATCAAGGCCGCGAGACCCGAGGTCACGATTGTCGCGACGGAACCCGCTGGCGCGTCTCTCCTTAAGGGTGACGAATGGGCCCCGCACAAAATTCAGGGCTGGACGCCGGACTTCATCCCGGATGTTCTTGATCGCGATATCTATGACGAGCTGATGTCCGTCACCGACGATCGTGCCATCGAAGTGGCGCGCGAGCTGGCCGTAAAAGAGGGCATCTTCACCGGTATCTCTTCGGGAGCGACACTGGCAACGGCGCTCGATGTCGCCGCAAAGGCAGCCGATGGCGCGGTGATTCTGGCGATGCTGCCGGATACTGGCGAGCGCTACCTGACGACGCCGCTGTTCGAGGGCGTCGAGGAAGGCTCGGACGACACCTGGCTCGCGTCCCTTTAATTTTTGCAAGTGTTCGAAAAAGGCCAGATAGTGAGTGCTGCAGCGCTCGTAATGGTCTGAAACACAAGGCAAAAATAGTATCAGCTGAGACCTGATTCACAGCCATCCCGGGCCGCAAATGGCATTGTAGGCGTCTCGATGAGAGTCGGAGTGCGCCGTGTCAGCAGACCTGCACAGCCTGGCAACAAGAAAAAACATTGGTAAATCCAAGGATTTGCTGCACTCGCTCGTGCCGCGGGCACAGTGTTTCTGTTTCTACGACCTCGGACGCAGTTGCGTCTGGAGCAGCGACGGCGCCGATGATTACGAAATCAACGACTTCGTCATTGACCTCCCCGGCGACATCCTTACCGGCGCCGATCCGGAAGCGGAATTCGTGCGTCGCACACTGCAGTCCGGGCGTACGCTACTGGTATTGCCCGTGCACAGCGACGACGCTGAACCGCTGGGATTCCTGGTCGTCGTGTTTTCCAGGAATGCTGGCAAATCGTCCTGGTTCAACCCCAACCTGCTGCACAACATTCTTGCGCCGGCCGTGGCACTCATCGGCGAAGGTCTGCACATCAATCGAGAATTGCAGGAAGCGGCTGAACGCAACGACGAAATCGTAAAAGAACTCGAACTCGTCTACGAAGTTGACGAGAAGATCCATGGTCTGTCGCGCAGTCACGCAGGGCTGGCACAGCTGGTTGGTCAGAGCGGCCGTTTCCTCGGCATCGCCTATAGCGTGCTGCTCATGCCTGCAAAGCGCATCCGCATCAGTGCAACGCACTCCAGTTGGAAAAATGTTAATCGCAAGGTTCTCGATCGCTACCTGATCGATCACATGCTGCCGAAGCTGGAGGGCAAACGCTCACCGGTTATTTTCGAAATTCCACCCGTCGAGGGCGGCGACAATGTCGCCGAGCGCGGCTACCAGACACTGCTGTGCCCGTTAACCGACCAGCATGGCAACGTCGAAGGCATGCTTGCACAACTCGGTCGCGTCTCCCAGGAGCCCTTCGACAACACACATCGCCGCTTCATGTCGCACATTGTGCGCAAGGTGGAGTACGTGATCGAACAATCGTTCGACTCAATGACCGGCCTGATGAATCGCTCGGGGTTCGAGGCGCAGTTGCACGAAGCCTCAAAGAGTCTCAAGTCGGCGAGCGACGCCCACCAAATCATCTATTTTGACCTCGATAACCTGCAGCTCGTCAACGACACGTTCGGCCGCAAGGCCGGCGACGAAGTTATCATGCGATTCGCGCGCCTGCTCGATGAAGATCTGCCGCGCAGCGCCGTTTTGTCACGTCTGACGGGCGACGATTTCTGCATCCTCCTGACGCAGGCGGATTCCGATCGTGGCGTGGAATTCGCCAACGAAGTTCGCGCCAGGGGACAGACTCTGCGCTATCTCGAAGGCGACAAGTCGTTGCAGGTGACGATCAGCATCGGCGTGGCCGAGTTCAACCGCCGCTCATCCGGTGAAGGCGCCGCCCTGACTGCAGCACGCATGGCCTGTGAGGCAGCCAAAGACCACGGTCGCGACCGAATCGAGGTATACGACGAACAGAATCACAGCATCATCCGCCGTCACGACGACATGCTGCTCGTCGCGCAGATTCAGCAGACTCTCGATTCCGACGGCTTCACCCTGCTGGCACAGCCGATCATGAACCTTACCTCGAAAGACGATGTGCCCCGCTACGAGATCTTGCTGCGTATGAAAGATGGCGATGGCAGCCCTGTCGCCTCGTCGGCGTTCTTTTCGGCGGCCGAGCGCTACCAGCTGATGCCGCAGATCGATCGCTGGGTGGTTTCGTCGACAATAGCCAGCCTTTCCGAGCATCCCATGGTCGTCGAGGATCTGGGTGCCGTGTTCTCCATCAACCTGTCCGGGCAATCGCTGTCCGACGACGACATCCTGGAGTTCATCGAAGACGAGATTAGTGAGTCCGGTGTTCCCGCAACCTCTCTCGCCTTCGAAGTAACGGAGTCCGCGGCAGTTTCGAATCTCGCGAAGGCGCAGCAATTCATCGATGCGTTGCGAGGGCATGGCTGCAGCATCGCGCTCGACGACTTCGGCGCGGGTCTGAGTTCGTTTGCCTACCTGAAGAACTTCGCCGTCGACGTACTCAAAATTGACGGCGGATTCATCCGCGATATCACCGACAATCGCATCTCCGAGTCGATGGTGGCGGCGATCACCCAGGTTGCCAAGGTGATGGAGCTTGTGACTGTGGCTGAATATGTGGAAAGTGAAAAGACGCGCAAATTGATTACGAAACTCGGTGTCGATTTCGCGCAGGGTCATGCCATAGGAAAGCCCGTGCCGTTCGAAGACGTACTTGGCGATTTGAAAGAGCAGGCGCGGAAATCCACCGCCTGATACAGAACGCGCCAGACGGGCTTTTTTCGTTAGACTGCTGGCCATGGGAATGGCGGATGACAGGCTGGCGAACGTGCCGGGCACTTTGCGGCCAGCCGTCGCTCTCTGGTTCGAGCGGTTCGAGGCCGACCACGGCACCTGCGATGTGCCGCCGGACATCCTTGCCAAGCTGATACAAGTCGTTGCCGTCAGCGAATTCGCCGGCAATACCCTGTTGCGAGAGTGGCACCATGTTCGCGAGTGCTACGGCGACATGCAACGCACCCCGGATGCGGCCTCAGTGCAGCGGTTTGCCGACGAGATTGCGGCTAGCGACGCCGACTTGCATGACATCCAGTCGCAACTGAGGCGCTTTCGACATCGCTATTTGCTGCAGCTCCTGTGGCGCGAGGTAGACGGATCCGCCGAGCTCATGGAGACGCTCGGCGCCCTGTCGCTGCTTGCCGATTGTTTGCTGGACGCAGCGGCGCGAATTGCCGGGCGGCAACTCGAAAAACGCTTCGGGCGGTTTGTCGACGCTTCCGGAGAGCCCGTGCCGTTCGTCATTCTTGGCATGGGAAAACTCGGCGGCGGGGAGCTGAATTTTTCCTCGGATATCGATCTCGTGTACCTGTTTGTGAGCGACGGTGAAAGTGACGGCCCTCGCAAGTTGAGTGGCCAGCAATACTTTACGCGGCTATCGCAAATTATCGTCACGCTGCTGGACGAGGTTACGGCCGACGGTTTTGTGTTTCGTATCGATACCCGACTACGGCCGTTCGGCGACAGCGGGCCGCCCGTCATCAGTTTCGCGGCACTTGAGTCGTACCTGTTGCAGCACGGTCGAGACTGGGAGCGCTACGCTTACATCAAGGCTCGCGTGGTCGGGCCGCGGCCCGCCGCGGAGGTCGAGGCCGACCTGTTTCAGAATCTGATCTCGCCGTTCGTCTACCGGCGTTACCTCGACTACGGCGTGTTCGAGTCACTTCGTGAAATGCATGCGCTGATCGCTGCCGAGGTCAAGCGGCGCGAGCTGGCTGACAACATAAAGCTCGGCCCGGGCGGTATCCGCGAGATTGAATTTATCGTGCAATCCCTGCAGCTCGTGCGCGGCGGCAACCGCCCGGAGATGCGGCACCAGGCGCTACAGCAGGTGTTGCCCGCCCTCGTCGACAACCGTGGTCTTGGCGAGTCAGCTGTGAGCGAGCTGTGGCGGGCTTATGTCTTTCTGCGGCGCCTCGAGAATTTCATCCAGGCGATCCGCGACCAGCAGAGTCACGATCTGCCAGTGGATGAAATCGACCGGGCACGATTGTGCCTCGCGATGGGCTATACCGACTGGCCGGCGCTGCTGAAGGAGCTCGATGCCCATCGCCAGATCGTAACCGGGCAGTTTGAGGCGATCGCTTTCCGCGACAGTGGCGAGTCATTTGACGGTGAACTCGAGCAGCGCTATGCCGCACTCTGGGAAAGTGCTGCAGGAAGCGATGCGTGGATTCAGGTGCTCGAGTCGCAGATGCATGCAGCGGAACTTGCGGCATTGATCACGGCCTTCCGGAACTCGCCGTCGACACTAAAAATCGACACGGCATCGCAGCGCCGCCTGCAGCGGTTCGTGCCGCGACTGATGATGTTGATTGAACAATGCAGCAACCCCTTGCTCGCACTCGAGCGAACCCTCACCGTCGTCAATCGTATCTTGCGTCGCAGCGCCTACGTGGCGTTGCTCAACGAGAACCTGCTCGCGGCACAACGGCTTGTGCGTCTTTGCGACCGCAGTTCGTATATCGCGGAACAGATTGCGCGGTTTCCGGTGTTGCTCGATGAGTTGCTCGATCCACACATTGATACGGAGCGTGTGGACAAGGCGGAATTGCAGGCCGAGCTCGACCGCAGGGTCGCACACATTAGCGATGCTGACAGTGAGGCGCAGATGGAGTCGCTGGCGCAGTTTCAGCGCGCCAACCTGTTCCGCATTGCGGTGGCGGATTTTGGTGGCGACCTGCCGATCATGAAAGTCAGCGACAGCCTGACGTTTCTGGCTGAAACTGTTCTGGATCGCACATTGCAGGCCGCCTGGCAGGACGTGACGCAAAAGCACGGTACTCCGCACTACGAGATTGACGGTGAAATTCGGCCGGCCGGTTTCGGCATCATAGCGTACGGTAAACTGGGCGGCCTCGAACTGTCCTATGGCTCGGATCTCGATCTTGTATTCCTGCACGATTCACGGGGTAGCGGGCAGCAGACGGATGGCGAAAAGCCGATCGACAATTCGATGTTTTTTGCGCGCCTTGTACGCCGGCTCGTGCATTTCCTGACGACGCAGACGAGCTCGGGGGTCATGTACGAGGTCGATACGCGCTTGCGGCCCGACGGACGTTCCGGATTGCTGGTGACGAGCACCGATGCGTTCGAGCGCTACCAGGAAGAAAACGCCTGGACCTGGGAACATCAGGCCCTGTTGCGCGCGAGGCCGGTCGCTGGTAGTGCTGCTGTCGCAAGGGATTTTACGCGCATACGTGCGGAAACACTGATGGCGCGTGTGAGGCGAGATGAATTGCACGCGGATGTGGTGTCGATGCGGCGGCGCATGCGCAAGGAACTCGACCGTAGCGATGCAGAGCGGTTCGATCTGAAGCATGGACGTGGTGGCGTCGGTGACATCGAATTCATCGTCCAGTACCTGGTGCTTGGCAACGCCGCGTCCTATCCGGCCGTTATTCACTACAGTGACAACATTCGTCAGCTGGCCGCGCTGGCGTCCGTCGGCCGCCTCGACGTCCGTACAGCGGCACGGCTGCAGTCGGTGTACCGGGAGTTCCGCCTGCGCCTGCATCACCTGTCGCTCAACGACGGCCCGCCGTTCGTCGATGACGCCGAGTTCCATGACGAGCGTGGTTTCGTCGCCGGGGTCTGGGAGCAACATCTCGGCCCGGCAGGGCCGTAGCCGGGCGTGCGAACGACAGCGTATAATTCGCCATCAGTCTTGAAATGTTTGGAATATTTAGTGGCAGCCAGAGCGGGAACCGTCGATCAAAACCTGATACAGGCCAATGCGGAGCATCGCTACCGCGTGACCGAGGCAGATCTGCCATTGTCGTGTCCGATGCCCGGCATGTACCTCTGGAACTCACACCCCAAGGTATTCCTGCCAGTGCAGGAAACGGGGCGGGCGAAGTGCCCATACTGCGGCGCTGAGTACACACTCGAAGGCGACAGCTGACGCCGTCTCGATCAGGAATCGATCAATGCACGTAGTTACCGGCGGCGCCGGCTTTATCGGTAGTAACCTGGTTCGCGCCCTCACGGACAGGGGTCACGACGACGTCATTGTCGTTGACGATCTGCAGGACGGCCACAAATTCGTCAATATCGCTGACCTGGCTATCGCCGACTATCTCGACAAGGACGAATTCCTGCTGCGCCTCGATTCGGATCGGGCGTTCGCCAAATCGATCAGCGCAGTTTTGCATCAGGGCGCATGCTCGGCAACGACCGAGTGGGACGGTCGTTACATGATGCAGAACAATTACGGT
>DAOWGY010000075.1 GCA_030641695.1 Gammaproteobacteria bacterium | reverse complement strand
GTTTCACGGAGCCGCTATTTCCGACATATGTTCTGGGGCTGCCGCTCTATTACGCGGGACAACTGTGCTTTGCGTTCAGCGTCGCTGCTGTTCGCCCTGTCAGACAGTAGACGGGCTCTCGGCGCAGTCGCGGTCCCAGTAAGGCGTACCCGAGAATTTGTCCGCCAGGAAATCAATAAACTCGCGAACGCGGTAGGACAGATGCCGCGTCGGTGGGTAGATCGCATAGGCGGGCGTCACTGGCCATGCATAATTCGTGAGTACGGGCTGCAACTCGCCGCGACTGATCGCATCGCCGGCGATAAAGGTCGGCTGCAACGCCACGCCGAGTCCCGCTGTTGCGGCTGCGCAGAGAAAGTCACCACTCGATGCCGTCATCGTGGGTGTGACGTCAACCCTGTGTCGTTCGCCATTTCGGTCAGTACACACCCACCTGCCGGGATCCGGCAGGTTGCTGTACACGAGGCAATCGTGATGCAGCAGGTCATCAGGCGTTTGCGGTAAGCCGCGCGCTTCGAGGTAGTCCGGCGACGCACACAACACCGTATGTGCCTCGAACAAGCGGCGTGCGATCAGTGTCGAGTCCGCCAGGCGCCCGATGCGAATCGCCAGGTCGACACCCTCAGCGAGCAGGTCGATTCGGCGGTCGTTGAGATCGAGGTCGAAGCTGACTCGCGGATGCAGCCTGCTGAAATCCGCGATCGGTTCAGACATGTGGCGAACGCCGAAGGACAATGGCAGCGCGACGCGGAGCTTGCCGCGCAGTTCGCCATGCTCCTGAGCGACGGCGGCCTCTGCCTCCTCGAGGTCCGCGAGGATGCGTGCACTGTGGGCATAAAAACTCTCACCCGTATCGGTCATGTTCAGGCGCCGGGTCGTTCTTCGCAGCAACTGCACACCGAGTCGTTCCTCGAGTGCCGATACACGACGACTGACCGCCGATTTGGCAATGTCGAGTCGATCGGCCGCCGCCGTGAAGCTGCCGGCCTCGACCACCGCAACAAACGCCTGTAAATCATCGAACTTACTCATATTGTTGCATTTTAGAGAACAATCTTATCTTCATAGTACTATTTATCTCATATTTCTCAATAGTCAGACTGTCTCTCAACCCTGGGGGCCCCGATGGCCCCGACAGATTGGAGAGACAATGATGCAAGAAGCAACCACGAATTCCCCACTTCGCGTGCTACAGGTTGCGGCCAGCGGCAGGCGCAAGGACTCGGTAAGTCGCATGTTGAGCGCCGACCTGATCGGCGCACTGGAAGCACGGCACGGCGTCATCGAACTGACACGCCGCGACCTGACGGATGGCATGCCCTTCGTTGACGAGGCCTGGATCGGCGCAAATTTCACCGCCCCCGAAGACCGCAGCATGGAGCAACGCGCGAAACTCGCCGAATCCGACGCGCTGGTCGCCGAACTTCAGGCAGCGGATGTGATCGTCATCGGTGTGCCAATCTACAACTTCGGAATACCCGCTTCACTCAAGGCATGGGTCGACATGATCGCCCGCGCACGCCTGACGTTTCGCTACACCGAGAATGGGTCCGAGGGATGGCTGCAGGGCAAAAAAGCCTACATCGTCATTGCCTCCGGCGGCGTACCTGTAGACAGCCCGGTGGACTTCGCAACGCCATACCTGCGGCACGTGTTGCACTTCATCGGCATCACAAACGTCGAGGTCATCGGTGCCGAACAACTCAACAGCAAAGCTGAAGAATCGATCGACAGGGCTCGTGCACAAATCGCCGAGCTCGTTCACACGGCACCGTCCATCGCAGGTCGCGCTGCTTGATGATCTTTATGTAAAGCATGACGGGGTTGCTTGACTTGATACAGGCAGCGGCGATAGTGGGCGCTCGCATTGGGCACGGAAGCGGAGGCTCCCGTTATGCATATGAATCGCCAGCTTATGCTCGCGCTGATGACGCTTGTCGTTGCAATACCACTTCGTGTCAGCGCTGAAACCTACGTCATTCCGTTCTCGGAGATCCGTCAGGCCGTGGACACCTCCGGCGAGCCGCCCGATGCCGTGATTCGCGCGCACCTGGCAAGTCTCATTCGCGATGAACTCGACACTCTGGGATTCGATGTCAACGGCGGGCTCGTACTCAGTGAAATCCCGGTCGAGGAAATTACGCAGATCATAGAAACTAACTGTAATTTCTTCCGGCCCTACGAAGTGCACACGGACGCGACGACGGCCACGGTCGTCATCGACGACAGCTCCAGCCTGACAGTCAATCTCGATACCATCCGCGCGATAGACCTGCTCGCAGACCTGACCGGCACAGTGAGCACGGCGGCCAATGCCTGGGTACGCTGGGGACAGGATATTCCGTTCGGCGAGAATTGCGCGAGGGTCAATACCGATCATGGTTGGGTCGGCCTCACGGTACCGTTCGATATTAGCCTGCAACTCGCGCTGCAACTAAACCCCGTTTACGACAGTGAGCTGCTCGCGATCGTCGTCGACAAGAACGCGCTGCTTCAGGGACAGGCCGTGATTACTGGCGGCCAGCTCCAGCACGACTTCGGTACGGCGTCGCTCACAGACCTGATCATCAACATTTTCGAAGACGAATTACTGCTGAAGCTACAGGCGAACGGTGAGCAGGCGGTGGCGGACGCGATCGTCGGACTCAACTTTCGCCTGGATGGCCTCGACGCGAACGGCCTCCCGGACCCGACGCTGACCGCATTCAACGTGCCGTCAGTATTCGTCCTGGATGTCAGCCCGGAAGACGAAGCGTTTGTGCGGGACCTCCTCGAACAGTATGGCATCCCGGATCTGGTTATCGCGATGCTCGAGGATCGCGCGATCGAGGTTTTGTTGCAGCTGTCGGTGCTCGAAGGTGCCGAGCGCGAGGCCTATCTTGCCGCACTTGGCGCATCATTAAGCTGCGACGTGTTGCTGGCGGCGTTCCAGACAACGCTGGACTCGATTCCCCTCTATACGCTCAACGGCCAGGCCTGCGAAGTCGCAGACCTCTCGGCGACGGGCGTGACAGACTACTTTGTCGACGTACAGTGCACCGAGGCTGTCGCGTATCGACCGACCGATGCTGCTGAATACTGTGCGGCATACGTCGGAGACCAGGCCGGGTCTCTGCTTGGGAATGCGGCGTCATGGACTGCCGACAGCAATCAGCCGAATGATCCGCTACCGAATGAATCGAGCCGCGCCTGGACGACCGTTCCGGGTACGCAGCTCGATCTCGGCGTACTGCCGCTGCGCGGCAATCATCAGCCCTATGTGAAGCAGCTGCGTTACAAGTCTGTTGCCGATGTGTCGCGAGGCAACGGCACTTGCGAACTCGAGATGCGTGTCTACAAGAACGACATCGCCGCCAATGACCTGCAGCCCGTGATCGCGCTTCATGGTGGCACCTGGCGGCATCGTGGCTCGTCGTTCCTCGGACTCGAAGCCGGCGTCTCGCACCTCACGGAGCGGGGCTTCATCGTGTTCGCGCCTTTCTACCGGCTTGTCGGCGAGAGCGACGGCAACGTCGAATGCAACGCGGTCACCTGGCGCGAAGTCACCGCCGACGCGGAAAGTGCACTGGACTGGGTAAGGAACAACGGCGCAGCTCTGGGCGCCGCGAACGGCCCCATCAGCGTTCATGGTCAGTCGGCCGGCGCCCACCTTGCGGGGTGGCTCGCAGCGCACCGTCCAAATGACGTTCGCAAAGCACTAATTTATTACGGACCGACCGACGCCCTCGAGTTTCTGCAGGGTGCGGTACCTTTCGGCGGGCCTTACGAGACGTTCCGCGATTTCGGCCTCACCTCACTCAGCCGCTTTTTTGGCGCTCCCGGTGGCAATGCAGAACTGCGCATCGAGCAAATCGATTTTGCCGGGCTGACGGTCACAGAACTACGCGACAACTGGGATGCCGTGATTCCGGATACGGTTTTCGATCTCAGCCTCCTGGATCCACTGGCGCCACCGCTGTATGTCGCTCGCTGCGCCGAGTCGACACAGACCGATCTTGCGGCGATCAATCCTGGTATGCCGCCGGCTGAATTAACGGATTGCCTGAAGCAGGATCTGCGCGATTTCCTGATCGAGAATTCGTTCAACCACCAGCTTGGTGACGAGGCTGTCCCGATCCATGTCGTACATGGCACCGCGGATACACTCGTGCCATACAACCAGGCGTTGAGCCTCTGCGGCACTATCGATAACAGTGTATTGGCCACCGATGTGACACAGCCATTGACGAACTATGCCTGCGGCCAAAACAGCGAGATCCAGCTTGTTAAGGACGCGGGGCATGCACTGGAACTCGGCGTATGTGTCGACTCTGTCTGCCCCGCGGGGGAATTCAGCAGCGATACCCGTGTCGCGGTCATGTCCGCGATACAGGCTTCCTATGTGTGGCTACAGCAGGATCCTTCGAGCCCTGAGCCGGAGCCGCCGGTTACGGTAGATGATGACGACGGCGGTATCGGTGCAACAGGCTGGTGGATGCTGTTCGTTTTGCTGCTGATTAGCGGGCAGCGCGCTCGGTTTTTTCAGCGGAGATCCAGGCAGGCCTGATTCTCATCTGCGCGGACGCTACAGTCCCGAGGCATGCGCTTGCGGAATCACCGAGAATCGACAGGCCGATAGCGCAATGCGGCCTGGAAGGACACGTCCGGAGCGGAGCGGACCTTGATGTCCTCGGATACTGCGACGCTTAGCTGATAATGATCCGAGAGCCTGACATTGCCACCGACAGACATAGCCAATGACGGCTGCCCGAGTACTTCGATCGCGGAATGATGTGTGGCGCTACGCGCGGTTGCCTGGATCCTCAATTCAACGGCCTTCGATACCTGGTAGCCGAAACCGGTAGCGAACTGACCGACCAGGTCCCGGTACCGGTCGGCTAGCAAATCCGGTTCGCCGATATGATTCACATGCGCCCGGAAGAAACCGTTGAGTCGGTTCAGGCCGAACAGTTCGCGGGCATCGCCGGCGATACCGATGCTGAAGTCGGTGCCACCACTGCCGTGAAATTCCGCGCTGTCTCCCGTCGGCAATTTAATGCCGAAGCGCAACGCAACAGCGTATGTCGGACCGTCCGTGAGTTGCCAGCCGGCGATAATGCGTGCATCACCCATACCGTCTGAGTTGCGTCCATAGTCGAGCCGCACACCGGTATCATCCTCATACGTAAACTGTAACTGGTCCTCGGGACGCCGGCGGCGACTGCCAAGAGGCAGGCCGAGCGCCTTGTGCCAATCCTCGATGAAAGAATCGAGGTTTCCGGACGCATGCCACACGTAGGGCAATTCGACGCCGACTTCCAGTCGCGGCCCCAACCCGAAACGATACGCAATTTCTGCGCGAGTCGTCTCTCCATCGAGAGTGACGCTCTCTGCTCCGCGCTGCTCATTGACCGAATGACTCGACGTAATGACCGACAGCGACGTCGAATACCGACCCTCCCCGGCAAGTGTCGTGCCCTCCGTACTGTCGGCGTAATTGAATACCCCGGAGAACACGCCATTGTCCTGATCGTATAAAGGCTCGGAATACGTTGCGGAAGCCCACATCAATAGCGGCATCACCAGGATTCGAAGACGTCCGATAAACACGCGCCGTCGCCCTTCGTATTTCCTGGTACCGCTCATCATTGCGGGAGCCTAGCGATTGATCCGTACCAGGAACATACGTAGTTTACCGGCGTAGTCGATAAGTCTTGACTTAATTAAGTATTTCCTTATTATAGTCGCCATGGACGCATTCGTGGCACTCGCCGATCCGACGCGGCGGCAAATCATCCAGTCCCTGGCTGCGGGTGAAACGGCATTTGGCGATATTGCCGAGCAGTTCGAAATGAGCCGCCCTGCCGTGTCGCAACACCTCAGGGTTTTGCGTGAGGCCGGGCTTGTCGCGTTTCGCAAGGATGCACAGCGGCGCATCTATCGCCTCGAAACCGACGGCCTCCGCGAGCTGGACGAGTGGCTCGAGAAAGTCCGTACATTCTGGGGCGGACGACTGGACGATCTCGAACAGGCGCTCAACGAAGCGAATTGAAAGGAGAATACGATGAGTCACTACGGTGAACGAGTCGACGAAAAAACCGTGCGTTTCGAACGCTGGTTACCAGGCCCTCTCGAGCGCGTCTGGGATTACCTCACCGACAGCGATAAACGCGCTACCTGGTTCGCAGGTGGCGAGACAGAACTCAGGGTCGGCGGCAAGGTCGAGATGAATTTCCATAACGCGTCGCTATCCACAAAGCCGGATATCGACCCACCCGAGAAGTACCGCGATCTTCCGGAAAAAATGTCGTTCGGGGGCACGGTCACACGTTGTGAGCCGCCATTGGTGCTCGCCCACACCTGGGACTTCGAGGGTGGACAATCCGAGGTGTGCTATGAACTCGAGGAAGCGGGCGACCAGGTACGCCTCGTGCTGACACACCGCAAGCTCGCGTCGTTCGACGAGGTGCTAAGTGTGTCAGGCGGCTGGCATACGCACCTCGATATCCTCGAGGAGGTGCTTGAAGGTCGCGAGCCGGACGCATTCTGGAAAGCGCATGCGCCACTCGAAGACGAGTACAAGCGGCGCTACCAGTAAGACCTACTCAGGCTTGCGAAATTTCAGCGTCATGCGATTGGACTCACCAACCGCTTCGTACTGTGCTTTCAGTTCCGGGTCTTCGCGACTGGTGGCAAACGTCGGCGGCAGGCGCCAGACGATATCGTCCGTGGTCGGCTGATCGTTGTCGTTGGCGTTGATGCCACTTTCGGCCACGAACTCGAAACCGGCCGCTTCGATCTGCTCGATGACGAACTGCTTCTTGAGATAGCCGTTTGCACCGTTCGCCCACTCATCAGGCATGTCGTCACGCGCACAGTGTTGCACGACAGCGAAGATACCACCTGGTTTCAATACTCTGTAGGCGTCGGCCAGCGCGACATCGAGATAATCGCTGACGCCCTCGTCCTGGAAGCGCGCCAGGTTGTGCAACACGCGTGCAAAAAATACGGCATCCGCAGTACCTGCCATTTCCTCAGGCATGGAGCCGAACCAGAACGCGGAAATACTGGCGCCGTCTTCACCGCGCCACTCTTCCGCATCCGCCGGCCATTTCTCGAGCCACTGGGACATTTCCGCCATGAATTCCTCGCTGGCGAACGAGAAATTGGGCCACATGTCGAGTGCGTAGTTGCTGCCGATCAGGTGACCTTCGCTGCCGAGATAAGGCAACAGCACCTTCGTGTACCAACCGCGCCCCGGCAGGCCTTCTAGGATCGTCATTCCCGGCTCGATGCCGAAGAACTCCAGCGTCTCCTGCGGATGGCGATACTGATAGCGTGCCGTGACCTCGTCCGGCTGGGCGTCAAGCAATGCCGCCAGGCGATCTGTTTCGACAACAGCAGCCTCTTCGGGCGACGTTGCCGGTTCGGCAGCCGGCTCAGCTGTCGTGGATTCCCCGGACCGTTGGCAGGCCACAACCGATACGGCGAGAAGTACGAGTAGCAGTTTGTTCATGGCAATTCTCGTGTGTTGGGTAGCGGCCAATTATCGTCCTCCGCTCAGTAGCAGACAAGCGCGGCGGCGATCAGTCGAGCTCCTGCAGCATTTTCAGCGTGATGTCGCGCATGTCGTCAATTTCCCCGAGGATGGCTTTTCTGCTGGCCTGATTCGGATTTCCCAACCCCTCCGAGTGATCGTTCCAGGTGGAGCGCAGAGACTCGGCCGCTGCCGGTAGCGGCGCTTCCAGGACCTGGCTCAGGTCCTTTATCGTCAGGACCGTCACCCAGCCAGTCCTGAAGGCGCTATCCTCGACTGTTGCCGCGTCCCACTGGAGATGAAAGGTGGTCTCGCGCAAGTCGCTGAGGTGCATCAGCACCTCGAATGAGGCCCAGCGCTGATTGCGGTTGTACTCGCTCTTTTCATTGCGCCAGGTGTTGTAGCTGAGGGCGCTGACCGCGATGAACACGCTGATCAACGCGACGAGGTTGCGCTGCAGTTGTTCCCCGAATTTCATGAACGGTTTCATCAATCCATACAGACCGTCGCAGGACGAGAATTATTTCAGGAATCTGGTGCCTCGGAGGGCGGCGTCTCAGGCCAGAGCGACTCTTTTCCCGACCGCTGCAACCATAGCAGCCAGGCCACGGTCAGGATTCCCAGCGCCGCTATGAACGTCAGGAACCAGAAATAGTTCTGGTGGCCGACGAGCCCCGGATTTGCATCGAGAATCCTGCCGGCAATCGGCGCGAAAAAGATTTCGGGCGTGTAGCCGACCAGGGAGACCATGCCGACAGCGGCGCCGGTCAGAAACTTCGGCGTGCAATTCTCCTCCAGCAACGCGAAGTAGATGCCGCGCAATGCGAATACCGCGAAGAACGTGACGAACAGGTTGGCATAGATGATATTGAGACTGGACGGGTCCGGTGTCATCGCAGCGAGTATCGCGTACGCAACCAGCAGCGCTGCAAACGCAACACTGATGGACCGCGCAACATTGAATCGATCGGCGATCAGGCCGGCAACGATAGCCGCAACCGGCCGCACCCACGCACCAAACGTTGATAAGGCCGCGCCCCGAACCTCGTCCATACCGAGAACCTGGACCGCGTACAGTGAATAATTGTCGAGCCCTTTGTAGCCACAATACGCACAAACAATGACAGCCGCCTGCGCCCATATGATCGGCCGGCGCATCACGACGCGCATCCCTTGCCATGGACTGCTGCGTCTGTAATCGACCGGGTCTCCTACCGGTACGGTCAACCACGTGAACACGCCGGCAGCGAATGCCGCCGCGCTGTACACGAAAATTATGCTGCGCATGCCAGCGCGCCTTACCTCGTCACTCGCAAGCCCGACGTTATCGGGCATGATCGTAGCAAACAGCAGCAGCGCGAACGTCGAGACCAGCGCGGCGACGAGGCCGCGTCCGCCTTCGAGGACACCGAACGCCACGCCCTGGGAGGCACGACCACCCCACTCGCGGGTTGCGCGGATCAGTGCGCCCCAGAAAAGGAAAATGGTAGTGATACCCCAATAGCCGTAGAGAATTGCCATGGGCAGCGCAGCCGGTATCGTCGCCATGAACAGGCCGCCGACGGCGGTCGCAAACAGTGATGCAGTAAGCAGGAAACGCGCTGAATAACGGTCGGCCAATGCTCCGCCTGGAAAGTACGCGATCATGGCGGTGATGCCGTAGACTGCAAACAGGTCGCCAAGCTGTGTGTTCGTGAAACCGAACACGTCGAGGAGCGTGGGACGAAAGAAACGCGCCGTATGAAACGGCAGTCCAAAAACAATTTCGCCCGCGACGATGAGTGCGACCATTGTGATATAGCGGGACACGCGCTTAGTATACGGTACGAGACTTAGCGAAGAGGACCAGCGATGAGAACCCGGAGCCTGCCTGCACTGATCGCGCTGTTTGTTTGTTCACATGCGTTGGCCGATGCGCCAGGCACGATGCGCCTCGACTTCTTTCACTCGGGTAATCATGAAACAGAGATGTTCAGCCTCGACCGGGTGGTGATCGAACCGCTGCCCTGGACCGGCAACATGCATTACCCGATCGATGAAACGCTGCGTGGCAAGTACCTGTTCGAAATTGTCGATCCCGACGACGGCAGCGTTGCCTGGTCGCGTAGTTTCAGCAGCATCTATGGCGAATGGGAGACGACCGGTGAGGCGCGCAAGTTGAACCGCAGCTACCACGAGTCGCTACGTTTCCCCGTCCAGCAGACTGAATTCGAGCTTGTGCTCAAGAAGCGTGCGCCGAGTAACGATTTCGAGGAGATCTGGCGCATCGCGATCGATCCGAACGACTACATGGTGCACCGGGAGTCGGCTGCCTATGCCGATCAGGTGGTTGCGATTCGCGATAATGGCGACCCGGCGACGAAAGTCGACCTCCTGATTCTCGGCGACGGTTACACCGCCGACGAGCACGACAAGTTCATTGCGCGCGCCAGGGAACTCACAGATATCCTGTTCGAGACGTCGCCGTTCAAGGAACGCAAGCATGATTTTAACGTCTGGGCGCTGGCGCCGGCATCCGCGGAATCCGGCGTGTCGCGGCCATCGACGAATACCTACCGGGATACTCCACTCGGAACGACCTATGACGCGTTCCGCTCCGTTCGCTACGTGCTGACTTTCGACAACAAGAATATGCGCCGCATTGCGTCATCGACACCCTATGACTTCATCGAGATCCTGACCAACACGGAGGTCTACGGTGGCGGTGGTATCTACGGGCTGTTCAGCACGGCAGCCGCGGACAGCGAGTGGGCGCCGTATCTGTTTGTCCACGAATTCGGGCACCACTTCGCAGGCCTCGCGGACGAGTACTACACGAGTGCCACGGCTTATGAGCCGCCGGAGACGATTGTCGAACCTTATGAGCCCAACGTGACCGCGCTCCTCGATCCCGGGAAACTCAAGTGGAAGCAGCTTGTCGCACCCGCTACGCCCATACCGACGCCGTGGCCGAAAGCCGCGTTCGAAGAACATTCGATCGCCGTGCAGGAGCGCCGCACGGAGATGCGCGCTGCGAACGTGTCCGAAGACGAGATGAATGCCTTGTTCCGCTATACGAAGCAGTACTCGGAGGACCTTTTCAGCAAGGCGGAGCACCGTGACGCGATTGGAGCGTTCGAAGGCGCGAACTACGAAGCCGAGGGATACTATCGTTCAGAGCAGAACTGCCTGATGTTCACGCGCACGGACTATTTCTGCAAAGTCTGCGCCGCAGCAATTGAAGATGTCATCGACGAATACACGCAGCCGGCGGAATAGTCCGTTGGAGCGCTTCGAGAAGCGCGCACTGCGGTGCGCGCACGACGGCGAAGGTCGGGAAGCGGTCACTAGCTGCCATGCAGAGATTGCCCTCAATCAGCAACTCGTTAATCGAAAACCCGATGATCCGAATTGCACGCGGAAATTTCGCAATATCTATGCAGCTTCAAACCTTGCCCTGTTATCCGCCATCCATTTCTCCATGTCTTCTTTGGTGTGTGTGCGGTTAGGGTCATTTGCAGCCTGCCGCTATGTTATCAGCTTGGTGGCTGCTTCTGGACGCGAACCAGTCGTCCGGCGATCCATTTTTCGCAAATACGAATCCGAACGTCAGCTCCTATCGCAAGCAGTCGTTCAACACTACAAAACGCAAACGGCAGAGTCGCAGCCATAAGCTGCCGTTCGTCTGCCAGGACGAGTCTCGTGGCTTTGATTTCTGTTTACGCTGGACGCCCGGTGCATCGATAGGTTCTCTTTCGTCGGAGTGTTACTTCGTTCTGGGGTCTGCGGGTATCGTGGCGAACGTCTGCAGAAAGCATACCGAATGCAGAGGCGATACCCGGATAGGCCGGAACAATGACCCGGGGCATATTTAACTCGTGTGCAAGCGCCACCCCGTGCAGGGGACCGGCGCCTCCGAAGGGGATCAATGCGAAATTACGCGGATCGTATCCCCGCTC
>DAOWGY010000038.1 GCA_030641695.1 Gammaproteobacteria bacterium | reverse complement strand
TCGAGAAGCGCTCCAACGATACGTCTACTGCGTCTGCCGTGGCCGTCAGATCTACACAAATTCAATCCACCCTCGAAGGACTCGATCAGGATTTCCCCGCCAATGCTGCGGAGAAGTTCGCCACGCTCCTTGGCGAGCTGCAGCGTTGGAACAAGAGGGTCAATCTCACGGCCATTCGCGATCCTGACGAAATGATTGCCGGGCACCTGCTCGACAGTCTCGTGGTGCGACCGTTCCTCGACGGCGAACGCGTACTCGACGTAGGCACCGGCGCAGGGTTCCCCGGTCTGCCGCTCGCAATTGCGGAGCCGGGGCGCCACTTCGTGCTCGCCGACGGCAATAACAAAAAAATCCAGTTCGTTCGTTATGTGGCAGGAGTACTCGAACTGGACAACGTCGAAGCCGTAAGGTCGCGCACGGAGGACTATGCACCCGGCTATTGCTTTGATACCGTCGTTGCACGAGCTGTGGCAGGGTTGCCGCAGCTCCTGGAAATAGCAGGACACCACGTTGGAGAGGGCGGGGTGTTCGTAGCCCTTAAAGGGCGCTATCCGGCGGAAGAACTACAAGAATTACCGGCCGGCTGGGACTACACGGTCACCGAGCTCTCGGTGCCGGGGCTCGATGCGGGCACCCGGCACGCTGTGCTTTTGCGAAGGGTCTGAGAATGGCGCGCATCATTGCGGTCGCGAATCAAAAAGGCGGAGTCGGCAAGACGACGACGTGCGTCAACCTGGCTGCGTCCCTGGCGGCAACGCGGCGACGTGTGTTGCTCGTGGATACGGACCCGCAGGGCAACGCAACAATGGGTTGCGGCATCGACAAAAGGGAAGTCGAGTATTCGACGTGCGATGTGCTGCTCGGGGACGCGAGTGCAGCAGACTCCATCGTGTCGGCCCCCCAGGGCGGCTTTGCGGTTTTGCCCGGCAACGAAGACCTGACGCTCGCGGAGGTAAACCTCCTGCAGGAGATCGGCCGTGAGATGAAGCTCCGCAAGGCGCTGGTGCCGGTGGCGGGACTCTATGACTATGTGCTGATCGACTGTCCGCCGTCGATCAACATGCTCACGGTCAATGCGCTGACGGCTGCTGACGGCGTACTGATTCCAATGCAATGCGAGTACTACGCGCTCGAAGGCTTGAGTGCGCTTCTGAACACGATCGAGCAGGTGCGCGAGAGCGTCAACCCGGATCTCGAGGTGTACGGTATCCTGCGAACGATGTTCGATCCGCGCATCAACCTGTCGAACGAAGTATCGATGCAACTGATCAAGCACTTCGACAAAAAAGTATTTCGCACCTGCGTGCCGCGCAATATCCGGCTTGCCGAGGCACCAAGCTTCGGTCTCCCGGCGCTACTGCACGACCGCTCGTCGCGTGGTGCCATCGCGTACCTTGCGCTGGCCGGCGAGATACTCAGACGCGAAGATGCGCGGGTGGCGCAGGCGGTTTAGTTGGAGCAGTTCTCGAACCGCGACTGCGCTTTGGCCCGATCGCGCTTCCAGGCCGCTCACGCGCATCCATGCGCTACGCGGCATAAGGTCATCGTGACCAAAAAGCGCTGCAGCGAGAGAGAGGCACTAGAATTAACCAATGAACGCAAAGAAGAAACGACTGGGCCGAGGTCTCGATGCGCTGTTATCGAAACCGGTCGCGGAGACCGTAGCCGTCACGGGGGCGGACAGCGAGCACCCGCTGAAACAGATTCCCCTGGATTTGCTGCAGCGCGGCCAGTACCAGCCGCGGATCGACATCCGCCAGGACACGCTCGAAGATTTGGCGAACTCTATCAGGGCGCAGGGGGTCGTACAGCCGATCGTTGCGCGCCCCATTGCCAAGGCTGGTGAATCGCAGCGTTATGAAATCGTCGCGGGCGAACGACGCTGGCGCGCGGCGCAGATGGCCGGCCTCGACGACATTCCTGCCATCGTTCGGGACATTCCGGACGAGGGCGCTATCGCGATGGCCCTCATCGAGAACATTCAGCGCGAAAACCTGAACCCGCTCGAAGAAGCGCGAGCCCTCGACCGGCTGATTCGAGAATTCGACCTGACCCACGCCGACGCTGCGAAAGCAGTCGGACGGTCACGCGCGTCTGTCAGCAACCTGCTGCGATTGCTGGAGCTGTCGGAGAAGGTGAAAACCATGCTCGAGTCCCGGCAGATCGAGATGGGGCACGCGAGGGCGCTGCTGTCGATCAGTAACGCCGTGCAACAGCACGATGCGGCGCGGCAGATCGTCCGGAACGGCCTGTCGGTGCGCGAGACGGAGCGCCTCGTCAAACGTATGCAGGACGGCGGCGGAGAGACCAGACCGGCGAAAAAAGCAGCAGGCGCCAATGCCGACATTCGCCGACTCGAGGTCGAGGTGTCGGAGAAGCTGGGTGCCAAAGTCAGCGTGCAGCACACGCAAAAAGGCTCTGGCAAACTTGTTATCACCTACAATAGCCTCGATGAACTCGACGGCATCCTGAAACACATTCGCTAATCTCCGGGACTATTCATATGGTCGTAACAAAGGTTATTTTTCGTTGCCTGCTTTTGCTGGCTTTTTTCGTCAGCCCGCTCGCACAAGCGAACGCGATTGACGAAATCCTCGAGCGCGGCACGTTGCGTGTCGGCATCGCCGAATTCGTCCCTTGGGCCATGCCGGCGAAGCGCGGCGGGCATGTGGGCCACGACGTCGACCTCGGTATCAAAATCGCCAAAGACATGGGCGTGCGTGCGGAATTCAAGGCGTACGAGTGGAAGGACATTATTCCGGCGCTGGAGGCGGGTGAGGTCGACATGATCGCGGCCGGAATCGTAGTCACGCCGCAGCGTGCGCTGCGCATTACGTTCACCCAGTCGGTCGCGTTGTCCGGTGCCGGGATGGCGACCAATACCCACATGACCAGGGACATCGAGAATCTGGAGCAACTCAACGACCCGGATATCGTGATCGCCACCATTACCGACACGTTTACCGAGGGCGTTGCCCGCTCGATCTTTGACAAGGCGGAAATTCACTCACACGGCAACAAAGATGATGCGGAAAAGGAAATCCTCGAGGGCCGCGCACACGCGTACATTTCCAGCCTACCGGCAGTACAGTTCCTGGTAGCGAATAACAGCGACGCAATTGATTTGCCGTTGAGCGATCCGCTCGTCGGTTGGGCCGAGGCATTGGCCGTGCAAAAAGGCGAGCAGCAGTTACTGAACTTCCTCAACGCCTGGATAACGGCGCACAAGGCCGACCGTTGGCTTAACAGCACGCGCGAGTACTGGTTCGAATCGCTCGAATGGACGAAGGACGTAAAGCGCTGATGCGCTGCCTCCGCGTCGTTGCCGGTGTGACTGTGGTGGCCGCCATGTCCTGGGCTGCGTTCGCGAATGCACAGGTGGCCGACGCGGACAACGAGTCGGAATCCGACGAACCTGCTGCGGCCAATGCGGAAGCACCGACCGAAATTCCGGAGGAGCTGCTCGAAAGCCGCATCATGGAAGAAATCGAGGTCGTTGTCGGCCCCCAGGGCCAAACCGCATTCGACCTCGAGATGCAGCGCCAGGCACTTATGCAAGAGGCCGTCTACGCCGAGATGCGCATGCGCGAGCGTCGTGGGGAAGAGTTGGCCTGGCGGCAGGAAGACCGCGACCTGCGGACCTCGGGGTCACGTATCAAGTGGGGTTACAGCCCGCAGGCCGAGCAACGCATGCGTCGCGAAAACGACTTTATGTACGACTTGCCGATCGACCAGACCAAGCCCGCGACATTATTTCGCGTCGAGTTCTGATTTGCCTGCGAAGCTGCTTCGTGGTCAGGCGACCTCTTCCGACCCATCGGAAGCGCCAGCCGAATAAGCCTTGCGAACGATATGCGGCAGAACGGCCTCCGAGATCAGGAAGCCCTGTAACTTGTCGCAGCGGATGGTCTTGAGGAACTCGAACGTTTCCTGGTCCTCGACGCCTTCGGCGCAAACGGACATGCCGAGGTTGTGCGCGAGGCCGGTGACAGCGGCGAGAATGTGGCGCGCGACCTCGTCGTCCTGCGCACGTTTCAGCGACGATGCGTGGACCTTGATTTCGTCGAACGGCAGTTTTTCCAGCATTCCCAGCGACCTGGCAGCGACCTTGAAATTGTCGAGGCAGATGCGAAAACCATGGTCACGCAAGCGGTTAATCGTCTGCAGATGCGGCGCGTCCGGGTCGGCGAGGTCCTGTTCAATGACCTCGAACGTGAAGTTGCGGCACTCGGCGCCGTGCTCCGTGACCATTGCAGCGTAGTCGGCTGCCAGGCCCGTTCGAGCCAGCTGGCTTGACGCCAGGTTGACGCAGATATCCAGCCCGAGGTCCTGCTCCCGCCACTTGCCGATCTGGGCGGCCGTTTTGCGAATCACGAACTCGGTGAGCCGCGGCATCATGTCGAATGCCTCGACCTCCGGCAGAAACTCAAGCGGTCCGAGCAGGCCCTGCTCAGGATGCAGCCAGCGAACCAGTGCCTCGGCTTCGCGGGTCTGCCACTCCGTACCTGAGCCGCGCTCGACCTTCGGCTGGTAACGCACCACGAACTCGAACTTATTGAATGCCTTGTCAATGTCTTCACGAGTGAACTGCAACATGCGGCGGCGGCAGCGCTTCGCGGAGTCTCCCAACTTGAAGGCATCGAAGTTGCCGCCGAGCCACTCGAAGTTGGTGAATTCCAGCAATGCATCGTTGAATTCGGGATCGGAGGCATGGCTCACTGCAGCACGGTCGGCGGCAATGATCAGGCCGAACGGCAAGCGGCCGTTGTGCGCCTGCAGTCTCTTGACCATATCCCTCGACAGGTCGTCTTTGCCCAGCACGACGATGCGCCGCATCGGCCCCTTCATCAGCAAGGAAAAGGCCTTGGGGCTGTCGAAGTGGCTCAAAGACAGACTCAGGTCGCGAGCGACGTCGCGAATACTCTTGGTGCCCCGCAGGGCTTCGCCCACAATCAACAGCATTGTTCTTTCCAGACCATTTACAGCCCCTTTATAACCCCGATCGGGTGCCGCAAACGTGCGGTATGTCGCATTGCGGAAATTGGGGAAATCACCGCTAATTCCTCTAAAAAACAGCGCTCTTGGGCTTCTTGCAGAGGGCGTTTTCCGTGTTGCTAAGCCCTGAGGCTGCCTCTATAATGCGCGAGCCCAAAACAGGCCCGCCTGAAATACCGAAAAATTGAGCGCCACACGCAGCCGGGAATACCGTCGCAAGTGGCGTTTTTAGTGCCGGAGGCAAGCAAAAATGGACGAGCCCGCCACACGCCGCGGCTCCAACATCATTGTCACGATCCTCGCAGCACAATTGGTCATCGGGACGGTCCTGGCCGCGTCGCTTTGGGGACTCGTTGGAGGCGTAGCAGGCTATTCGGCGTTGCTTGGTAGCTTGACTTCAGTGATTCCCAACGCATTTCTTGCAGCGCGGCTGGCATTGCCACGCCGGGATCCCGGAGCTCACGCTCTGATCCGGGCGGCATATATAGGCGAACTGGGAAAGCTGGCGCTGACCGTGCTGATGTTCAGCATCGTTTTCGTCACGGTGCGGCCGCTGGCGGCCGGCGCCTTGTTTGCGGGATTTATTGCGGCGCAGCTGGTGACCATTACGGGGTTCCTGCTGCGTGACGCAGGACACGAAGAACTGGATACGGACAACAAGAATGGCGAGTGAAGGCGGACACGGCCCCCAGACTTCCGGCGACTATATTGCTCATCATCTGCAAAACCTGCAGGTCTGCAAGGATGAGTCGGGCGAGTGGATCTGGAATCACTGCGCCGGCAACCCGATGGCAATCAATGTCGACTCGATGTTTTGGTCGGTGTTCCTCGGCCTCGTCTTTATACTGATGTTTCGTTCCGTGGCGAAAAAAACCTCGTCCAGCGAGCCGGGCAAATTACAGGCATTCGTCGAGATCATCGTCGACTTTGTCGACGGTAGCGTTAAAGATACTTTTCATGGCACGAGCCGGCTGATCGCACCGCTGGCGCTGACGATATTCGTCTGGGTGTTCTTCATGAACCTCATGGACCTGGTGCCCGTCGACTGGATACCGCTTGCCGCCAGCGCCACCGGCATACCGTACATGAAGGTCGTGCCGACGACCGACGTCAACATCACGTTTGGTATGTCGATCGCTGTTTTCGTGCTGATCATTTTTTACACAATCAAAAACAAGGGCGTCCTCGGATTTATCGCTGAGCTGACGCTGCATCCGATCGCGCCACCGACGAAAGGCCTGGGACTGATCGCGGCGCCGTTCATCATTGCCTTTAATTTTATTCTCGAAAGCGTCGCATTGCTGGCGAAGCCCGTCTCGCTGAGCCTGCGACTATTCGGCAACATGTTTGCCGGCGAACTGATTTTCATCCTGATTGCGCTACTGGGCATCTGGCAATTGCCGTTGCATTTCGGCTGGGCCGTCTTCCACGTCCTGATCGTGACGCTGCAGGCCTTTATTTTCATGATGCTGACGATTGTTTATTTGAGCCTGGCATCGGAAACGCATTAATTACATCTATTTTGGATTTAACAAGTAGGACTTGATCCTGTTTAGGAGAAACTAATGGAAACTGTTATTGGCTTCACGGCGATTGCCGTCGCACTTCTGATCGGCCTCGGCGCCCTTGGCGTCGGTATTGGCATGGGTCTTTTGGGTGGCCGCTTCCTCGAGGGCGCAGCGCGTCAGCCGGAGTTGGCACCCATGCTGCAGACGAAAATGTTTATCGTCGTCGCGCTCCTGGACGCCGTTGCGATGATCGGTGTCGGTATTGCGTTGTTTTTCGCGTTCGCAAATCCGTTCATCGGTCAGCTGCAGCAAGCGACCGGCGGCTAAAGAAAAGGAAAAGCGTTACGAGCGCCGCGCTGGCGAGGCGAATTCGAAACTGAAAGCGGAGTTTGCATGACGGTAAATGAGCATTTCGGTTTCGGATTCAACAAAGCCAGGGCAAGCGCAGTAGTTTTTCCTCACTTCAGGGGTGTGTAGTGGACATCAATTTAACCCTAATCGGCCAGTCGATCGCGATGCTCGTGTTCGTATGGTTCTGCATGAAGTTCATCTGGCCGCCGATCCTCAATGCTATAGAGGAACGCCAGAAGCAGATCGCCGACGGACTCGCCGCCGCTGAGCAGGGCCAGGACAAGCTGGTTCGTGCGCAGGCCGAAGCCAACGAGATCGTTGCCGATGCTCGCAAGCAGGCGACGTCGATTCTCGATCAGGCCCACGGCCGCGCTAACGAAATCGTTGCCGAGGGCAAGGCTGGTGGCGTCAAGGAGCGGGATCGTCAGCTCACGGCCGCGAAGGCGGACATCGAGCAGGAATCGAACAAGGCGCGCGAAGAGTTGCGCGGCGAGGTCTCGGCGATCGCTATCGCGAGTGCCGAAAAGATCCTGCAACGCGAGATCGACGGCGCGGCGCACAAGGACATCCTGGGCAAACTGGCACAGGAATTGTAAGCAGGCATGGCTGACAACAACACAATCGCACGGCCCTACGCACAGGCGGTATTCGAGCTTGCTGTTGATGCTGGCACGCTGGCCGAATGGTCGGAGTCGCTACAGGTTGCGGGGCAACTTCTCGGTAGCGGCGACGTCGTCGACTATCTGAGTGCCCCTGCATTCAGCGACGAGCAACGGCTCGAATTCCTGACGGGACTTTTTGCCAAAGGCAAGGCGGCGTTGTTGACCGGCAAGGACAAGCGCGGCACCAACTTTCTGAAGCTGTTGCTCGAGTACGGCCGCGTTGCCGTGTTGCCCGAAATTGCCGAACACTTCGAGGCACTGAAAGCGAACGTCGAAAATACGGTCGATGTAACCGTGACATCGGCAGCAAAGCTCAGCGCGGAACAGCAATCGGCCATCTCGAAGGCGCTTGCCGAGCGGCTCGGCCGCAGCATTCGGCTCGAAACGGAAATTGACGAAACCCTTATCGGCGGCGCGGTCATCAAGGCCGGCGATATCGTAATTGATGGATCACTGCGTGCCAGGCTCGAAGGCCTGTCCAACGCGCTGATCAACTGAAGAGGAAAACGAAATGGCACTCAAAGCTTCTGAAATCAGTCAGCTGATTAAAGAACGCATCGAGAACTTCGAGGCAAGCACGGAAGCACGCGATGTCGGCACCGTTATCGCGGTTACCGACGGCATCGTTCGAATCCACGGGTTGGCCGACGCTCGCTACGGCGAAATGCTCGAGTTCCCGGGTAACACATTCGGCATGGCGCTGAACCTCGAGCAGGACTCGGTCGGTTCGGTCGTCCTCGGAGACTACAAACACATTTCGGAAGGCGATACAGTTAAAACCACGGGCCGTATTCTCGAAGTGCCGATCGGCCGTGAGCTGCTCGGCCGCGTCGTCGACTCCCTCGGTAACCCGATTGATGGCAAGGGGCCGATCGACGCCGAGAGTTCGGCGCCGATCGAAAAGGTCGCGCCGGGCGTCATTCAACGTCAGTCGGTTTCCGAGCCGGTGCAGACCGGACTGAAGTCGATCGACTCGATGGTGCCGATCGGCCGCGGTCAGCGTGAGCTGATCATCGGCGACCGGCAGACGGGTAAAACCGCTGTGGCCATCGATACAATCATCAATCAGCGCGGTACCGGCATCAAGTGTATCTATGTCGCTATCGGCCAGAAGGCGTCCTCGATCGCGGGTGTTGTGCGCAAGCTCGAGGAAGAAGGCGCGATGGAGCACACGATCGTCGTCGCTGCTGCCGCTGCAGACAGCCCGGCGATGCAGTACATAGCGCCGTACTCGGGCGCGACGATGGGCGAGTACTTCCTCGACCACGGCGAAGACGCACTCATTATTTTCGATGATCTCACCAAGCAGGCGTGGGCTTATCGCCAGGTATCGTTGCTGCTGCGGCGGCCGCCGGGCCGTGAAGCCTACCCGGGCGATGTCTTCTACCTGCATTCGCGCCTCCTGGAGAGGGCGTCACGCGTGAACGCGGCGCACGTCGAGGAAGTGTCGGGTGGCAAGATCAAGGGCAAAACGGGCTCGCTGACCGCGCTGCCGATCATTGAAACGCAGGCCGGTGACGTCTCCGCTTTCGTACCGACGAACGTGATTTCGATCACCGATGGTCAGATTTTCCTCGAGACCGACCTGTTCAATGCAGGCATTCGACCGGCCATCAATGCCGGCTTGTCGGTGTCTCGTGTGGGCGGTGCTGCACAGACCAAGATCATCAAGAAGCTGGGCGGCGGCGTTCGTCTCGCGCTCGCGCAGTATCGCGAGCTGGCGGCGTTTGCACAGTTCGCATCTGATCTCGACACGGCGACGCGCAAACAGCTCGAGCGTGGCGAGCGAGTCACCGAGCTCATGAAGCAGAAGCAGTACTCGCCGCTTTCGGTTGCCGAAATGGGGCTGTCGCTGTATGCGGTCAACGAGGGTTACCTCGACGACGTAGCCGTCGAGAAGGTTGTGGACTACGAGGCGGCGCTGCACGATTTCGCGCGCGCGAACAATCAGGACACGCTCGATTCGATCAATGCATCGGGTGACTACAATGACGATATTGTCGCAAGCCTGACAGGCATCTGCGACGAATTCGCGGAGAAGGGTGCTTACTAGTAGCGACCCTCAGCATCTACACGATTCAAAATAGTGGCAAACGAAAAAAATTGGGCTTAGTTATGCCGGGTGAAAAAGAAATCCGCTCCAAGATCGCTGTTGGAGCGCTTCTCGAAGCGCGACGGGGACAGGGGTGAACAATGGCTGGTGAGAAAGAGATTCGGTCAAAAATCGCTTCTGTAAAGAACATGCAGAAGATCACGAGCGCGATGGAGAAAGTTGCGGCCAGCAAGATTCGCAAGGCGCAGCAGCAGATGGAAGAGTCACGGCCGTATGCCGAGCGCATCCGGCGCGTAGTTGGTCATCTTGCGCAGGCGAACCCCGACTACAAGCACCCGTTCCTCATCGAGCGGGAAGTCAGCCGTATCGGTCTAATCATCATTTCGACGGATCGCGGGCTTTGCGGTGGGCTCAATGCCAACCTGTTCAAGACCGTGATCGGCGAGATTGCGAAGTGGCAGGGCGAGAGCGTCCAGATCGACATGGTGCTCGTCGGCGCCAAGGCGGTGCAGTTCTTCCGCCGCATGGGTGGCAACGTCGTCGGTACGGCATCGCATCTCGGCGATAAGCCGGCTGTGAATGACCTGATCGGCGCGATCAAGATCATGTTGAACAGCTACGCGGAAGGCAAGATTGATCGCCTGTTCGTGGTGCACAATCAGTACGTCAGTGCGATGAGCCAGGTGCCCGTAGTGTCGACGCTCTTGCCGGTCAGCGAGATTGACGTCGGTAATGAGTCGTTGCAGGAACACTGGGACTACATATACGAGCCCGATGCCGGTGAGCTGCTCGATGACTTTTTGACGCGCTACATCGAGTCGCAGGTCTATCGTGGCGCGGTTGAAAATTTCGCGTGCGAGATGGCCGCGAAAATGGTCGCGATGAAGTCGGCGACAGACAACGCCGGTGAAATTATCGACGGCTTGCAGCTCCAGTACAACAAAGCTCGACAGGCCGCGATCACACAAGAAATTTCAGAAATTGTCGGCGGCGCGGCCGCCGTATCAAGCTAAGGAATGATGAAATGAGCACCGGAACTACTGTGCAGGTTATTGGCGCTGTCGTGGACGTTCAGTTCCCGGCGGGCCAGATTCCCAAGATCTACGATGCTTTGCTTATCGACGAAGCGGAAATCACGCTTGAAGTACAGCAACAATTGGGCGATGGCGTTGTCCGCACAATCGCGATGGGCTCATCGGAAGGCCTGAAGCGTGGCATGGCCGTAACGGATACGGGCGCACCGATTTCGGTGCCCGTGGGCGAGAAGACACTGGGTCGCATCATGGACGTGCTCGGCAGGCCAATCGATAATGCCGGCGAAATCGGCGCGGAGAAGTTGATGCCCATTCATCGCGCCGCGCCGTCTTACGAAGAGCAGGCGGCAACGACCGAGCGTCTCGAGACCGGTATCAAGGTTATCGACCTCATCATGCCGATCTCGAAGGGCGGAAAAGTCGGCCTGTTCGGCGGCGCCGGCGTGGGCAAGACCGTAGCGCTGATGGAGCTGATTCGTAACATCGCGCACGAGCACTCGGGTTACTCGGTGTTTGCTGGTGTCGGTGAGCGTACTCGCGAAGGCAACGACTTCTACCACGAGATGACCGACTCGGGCGTCATCGACAAGGTCTCACTCGTATACGGCCAGATGAACGAGCCGCCGGGTAATCGTCTACGCGTCGCGCTGACGGGCCTGACGATGGCCGAGGCGTTCCGTGACGAAGGCCGCGACGTCCTGATGTTCATCGACAACATCTATCGTTACACGCTGGCGGGCACCGAAGTGTCCGCGCTGCTCGGCCGCATGCCATCAGCCGTGGGTTACCAGCCGACGCTTGCCGAGGAAATGGGTATCCTGCAGGAGCGCATTGCATCGACCAAGACCGGCTCGATCACGTCCTTCCAGGCCGTGTACGTACCCGCGGATGACCTGACTGATCCTTCACCAGCGACTACGTTCGCTCATCTGGATGCGACGCTCGTACTGTCTCGCCAGATTGCCGAGCTCGGCATTTATCCGGCCGTTGACCCGCTCGACTCGACATCCCGAATTCTCGATCCGAACATCATCGGTCAGGAGCACTATGATTGTGCGCGTGGCGTGCAGGCGGTCTTGCAGCGCTACAAGGAGCTGCAGGACATCATCGCTATTCTGGGCATGGACGAACTCTCCGAAGACGACAAGCAGACGGTAACCCGCGCACGCAAGATTCAGCGCTTCCTGTCGCAGCCGTTTTTCGTTGCAGAGGTCTTCACGAACTCGCCTGGCAAATACGTAACGCTCGCCGAGACGATTCGCGGCTTCAGTGGCATCGTCAATGGCGACTACGACCACCTTCCCGAGCAGGCCTTTTACATGGTTGGCACCATCGACGACGCGGTCGAAAACGCGAAGAACTTCATGTAACAGATTGAGACGAGCTCATGGCCACAATCAAAGTCGACATCGTATCTGCGGAAGGCGAGATTCACTCGGGTGACGCGGTCATGGTGTTCGCGCCCGCGAAAATGGGCGAAGTCGGTATCGCACCTCGGCACGCACCACTGCTGACGGCATTGAAGCCGGGCGAAGTACGTGTTCAGGACACCGAGGGCAACGAGCACTTCTTCTACATCACGGGCGGCATGCTCGAAGTGCAGCCGCACGCGGTAACCATACTTGCGGATACGGCCCTGCGTGGTGAGCAACTCGATGAGGCCGCGGCACTGGCCGCTCAACAAAAAGCCGAACAGGCGCTCGAAGGCGCATCGGAAGAAACTGATATCGCCCGCGCGCAGCAGGAGTTGACCGAGGCACGTGCCCGCTACCGGGCCGCGCAAAAACTCAAAGGCAGGCCCTGAAAAAGGGGTCAGAGCCCTTTTTCGTCGTTTCTCGGGCGCCCCCTCTTGCCAGAGCCAATCTGGATTCCGAGATCTGATTCCAGTGCTACGCACCAACTCCTGGTTCCCACCGGAATTCCCGTGTGGTACCCGTGCCGAATCAATTGCTCATCGACGTTTTCGGAAAATAGCCGTCGGTATGCCATGCACCTTTCTTCGATGGTCTGACCCAGACCGGTCCATACCGCGTGAGGCGTAATTAAGCTACTTGGAATGCCCAACGCGTTGGAGCGGTAGCTGGACCAGCGATATTGCGAAGGCTCCGGGACTATTTTTGCTCGAACAGGATTGAGTTCGATATGTCGCAGTTGCACGTGATTTGTCATGAGAACGTATGCGTGGATGTGTACGTTGAAAGATCGAATTGACTCCCCCAGTGCCTCCAGGTAGGTGTTGCAATCCTTCGCAGACTGGAAGCATGCTTGCTTGTCGTTTCCGCGCTGGACGATATGTAGGGGGTACCCAGCGGGGGCAAGTCGTCTCGGTCTTGGCATGTAGCCATATTGAAAGACAGTCGTTATGTCGACAATTGCTTGTATTTGCGTGGT
>DAOWGY010000068.1 GCA_030641695.1 Gammaproteobacteria bacterium | reverse complement strand
GGTATCGCTGGCGCCGCGAACTCGTGGCCACCGCAGAACCCAACGCCGGACACCGTGCGCTGGCCGAACTCAGGAAACTTGTGCCGCGGCTGACACTCGTTACCCAGAATGTCGACGGCCTCCACCAGCGTGCTGGCAGTACCGACGTCATCGAATTTCATGGCAACCTGTTCTCGGATCGCTGCTTTGCCGAAAGTTGCCTGGTTGACTGCGACCAGGACTCCGCCGTACCGCAATGCCCTGCATGCGGCAGTCCTGTTCGTCCCGGTGTCGTCTGGTTCGGCGAGGCCATCCCCGAGTCGGCATTGAATGAGTCGTTTGCGGCGGCGAGTGACTGCGACGTGTTTCTGTCCGTCGGCACGTCATCCCTGGTCTACCCGGCTGCAGGGCTTGGCGAATTGGCGCACGCGTCCGGCGCCGTTACGATAGAAGTGAACCCGAATCCGACGGAGCAATCGCAGTCGTTCACAGCCGCGCTGCGCGGCAATGCCGGGACCATCCTGCCGGAACTGCTAGAATCGCTGGCCCAGCCGTAAGATCCTGCCGAGGGCCGAGAGCCGTGAAAGAAAAGACCGCAGCCAGCATCCTGTCGACGCCACGGTGGCTGAAGATCGCCGCATGGTTGGTTGGCGCCGTTCTGCTGTTCCTGATAATTCTCGGCATATTCTGGTCGCCGATGCCGAAAACATTCTGGGTCAATGAGTACGTTGACGACGAGCGCACCGTCGTCGGCTATTCGACAACCGACACGCTGATCCGCGTAGCGGAAACCTTGCTCGACAAGCCTGGGGGCTACCTGAGCAACGACAAAATGCCGCCGGGGCTATGGCTCGACAATATGCCAAATTGGGAAAAAGGCGTATTGACGCAGGTGCGTGACCTGTCGCGCGTCATTCGCAACGACTACAGCCGCAGCCAGTCGCAGTCGCAGGAAGATCCCGACGTCGTGCTCGCCGTCGAAAAGTTCTTCTCGGAAAGTAATTCGTGGTTTTTTCCGCCGACCGAACGGCGCTATCGCGAGGGTATCGAGGCGCTCTATCGGTATCGGGATCGACTGACCGGTGCCGCCCAACCCGAAGCACAATTTTATGCGCGTGCTGACAATCTCCGGGAATGGCTTGCCGAGGTCGAAAAGCGCCTCGGCAGCATGTCGCGGCGCCTTGGCAACAGTGTCGCAACGAATGTCATCAATGAGGAACTCGCGGGAGATCCGGCCGCCGAGGCAGCACGGAGCCAGCCCGACACGATTTATGTACGCACACCCTGGCTTGAAATCGACGACGTCTTCTTCGAGGCGCGCGGCACAGCCTGGGCGCTGCTGCACTTCTTCCGCACCACGGAGTTCGATTTCGCACAGGTACTCGCCGATAAGAATGCCGAGGCCAGCGTGCGGCAGATTATTCGCGAACTGGAAGCGAGCCTGGAGCCCTTGCGCTCACCGATGATCATGAACGGCGGCGGCTATGGCCTGACAGCGAATCACTCGCTGGTCATGGCGAATTACCTGGCCCGCGCCAACGCCGCCGTAATCAACCTGCGTGAATTGCTCGATCAAGGCTGATTGTTGGCAGCGGCCGAATCCCTGGCCTGTCTGATTAACGCTCGTACTGTTTAGTGGTTGACCACGGGATCTCATATGACCGCAATCCCAGATCGCATATTTAGTATGAATTTAGATTAAGTTAGAAATATAACTTATTGATTAATAAATACATAACCATCGCGGAATATGCGACCAGGAGTCCCCGAGCTGGCGGTCGAGCCGGCGATAGTCCGGTTCGTGGCGTCCGACGGCCTGCCAGAAGCGCCGCGAATGATTCATATGCCGGGCGTGGCAAAGCTCGTGAATCATCAGGTAGCGGACGATCTGCGGTTCGAGGAATAACAGGCAATAATTAATGCTGATCGTGCCCGACGAGGAATGACTTCCCCAGCAGGTTTTCTGGCCACGCACCTGCAATCTTTTGAAGGAGTTTCCGCTCGCAGCCGACAACGCTCGTAGCCACGGCTCGAATTCCTGCCTCGCAAGCGTGGCGAGC
>DAOWGY010000170.1 GCA_030641695.1 Gammaproteobacteria bacterium | reverse complement strand
TGATATCAATCCATGCATTTGTCAACCACAGCAACGCAGCTTCGGCGAAACCCTTGCAGGGCCCGGCTTTCGCGGCAATCAGGCGAGGTTATGTAAAAACGGATCGGACGACTGGCCGACCCTGCGGAACAAGGCGCAGTCGACCTAAGAGGCTGAGTCGCCTTTTGCGGCCAGTTTCTGCTCGATATTGGCGCGGACGCGTTCGGCGAGCGGCGCCTCCAGGTAGCGTTCAAGCTGGTCACGACTCGGGTGTCGCTCATAGGCGAGTCGATACAAGTCGATGATGGATACGATCGGTACCGGATTTTCAACGACGGTGACCGCGTCGCCCGCCGTCACCTCGCCCTCATTCAGCACCCGAAAATAAATGCCGGGCCGTTCGGCTTTTCGAAACGCCATGCCGAAGCCCGAATCCTGCATCTGCGCCGCAAGCGTGCTGCAGGGGATTCTGGGTGAAGTAGCCTCGAGCAGGACGTCGCCGATGAGCAGTCTGTCACCGACATTCATGTCGGATGGCAGGCCGTCGATCGTCAAATTATCGCCGAAAGTGCCGGGCTCCAGCTCGCGGCCAAGTTGCTCCGACCACCACGCATAATCATCCGAACTGTACGCGTACACGACCTGATCGGCGCCACCATGATGCTTGGTGTCACAAATCGTGTCGCCATCGACGAGCAGCGACCCGATTCGTACCGCGCCCCGGGCGGAGCGCTTTCGAATTCCCGTCGTAAAGGTGCGATTGCCGTGCGCAATCGACTCCTCGCGCCCTGTATTGACGCTTGCGATGCGCATGTCTTCCACGAGTTCAGACGTCGACGCGACCCAAGACGATCATCAACAGAGTAAATGCGATCAGCGCCACGGCTGCCACGCCGAAGAACATGCAAATCATGAATATGGTCTGTTCCATCGATTTCCCCGAGTTTTCGACACTGTCAGCGAGAGTCCGGGAATAATACCCGCCAGCGACGCCCCGATGCACGTCAGAATGAAAACGGCCTGCCATCCCGCCCGTCATCCTCGAGGTATCTGCTGCGCATGGCTTCGTGACGTTTCGGCGGAAACTCCTCCACGATGATCACGCGTACATGGTTCTGGGCGATCAGCACCTGGTCGGCAGCAATCTTCAGGAGCGCTTTTGCGTCCTGCAGAGCTTCGGCTACCTCCTGCAGTCGGCGCGGCTTTACGGATTCTGACCTGGCTTGCAGGCGGGCGAGGTTTGCCGCCGTTTTCTCGACAACCTGCTGTTGCTGGCACGCATCCGAACGCCGTTGCTGCAAACGCTTCAGCGCACTACCGAGCCGGCCGCGAGTGGAGTCCAGCCAGACCCGCCAGGCGACAAACATGACGACAGTCGAGCCGAGAATGCTTGCTGTCACAAGCGCCCAGTGTTGTAGGACGTACTCCAGAGTCATTGGCGCACCCTAGCGCAGCTGCCTCCGCAATACCGCTGTCTGCGTAGCATTATCGTGCAAAGCAATTGCAATATGCGTTACATTTTATATACAAATGCTATATATTGTGTTGCATGACGAAAACCCGCATTTCGACTCTCAATTTGCGCATTCACCCTGCCCTCAAGGACGCGGTGCGCGAGGCGGCCGCGCGCGAGCATCGTAGCGTCGCCAACATGGTCGAGATGCTGATTCGCCGGCACTGCAACCAGTCCGGCATAACCATCTACGAGAAACACGACTTGTCTTCGAGGAGATCGAATGGATGAGCGAATATTGAAGGCGCTGGTGTCCGCCGGCGCTGTACAGGTCAATATGACGCACTGGCAACCTGGCCAGCGCGAATTGCTGTAGGTACGTTCAGTCCGATTCGGCGGTTTTACTGCCGGGTAAATCGTTACCGAAAGGAAACGGCTTGTCGTCTGTGTTGAACGTCAGGTAGCGGATAATCTCGTAGATATAGGCCGCTATCACCTGCCCTGCTTGCTGCAGCTGGCGATTCTTTTCTCCGGTAAACAACACCCAGAGGAAACCGAGAACCACAACAACGGAACCAACGGCGCTTGCGAGCGACGCCAGCACGTAGAACACAATCATGAATACCAGTCGCAACCAGGTCGAGCGCGACTTGATGTTTTCCTCGATCGGAACGCCCGTTTCACTCTCGTCACTGACGACGTGATCAGCCGGAGGATTGTCGCCGCTCATAAGATTCTCCCGTAAGTACATCATTGGAAGCCCGCGAGTGGACTTCGTTCCGCCCAATATGGTTACAATGCCGCCCGTTTTCAAGCAGTCGATGGCACGATCAATGACTTACAAACACTGGCCTGCAATTGCAACTCTCGTGATACTCGCAGCGTGCGGGCGCACCGCGGAGCAAACTCCCGAGACGACACCGGACCATGCCACTGAAGCGGCGCGTATCGCTCACGACAGTATCATCATCGACACCCATATTGACCTGCCCTACCGGCTCACAGAAAAGCCGGAGGCTGAGGACGGCGGCGACTTTGACCATGTGCGGGCCGTCGCCGGCGGCCTCAACGCCCCGTTCATGTCGATTTACACGGAGGCCAAACTGGAAGCCGAAGGACAGTCGTACGCGGCCGCTGAAGCGCTCATCGACCTCGTGGAGGGCCTCGCGGCCGAATCGCCTGACAAATTCGCAGTTGCGGTATCGCCTGCCGACGTCCGCCAACAATTCGAGCAGGGCATCGTGTCACTGCCGATGGGGATGGAAAATGGCTCGCCTGTCGAAGGGGACCTCGCCAATCTGCAGCATTTCCACGAGCGTGGCATCCGTTACATTACGCTCACGCACAGCCTTTCAAATCATATTGCGGACTCGTCCTACGACAAGAACAAACAGTGGCATGGCCTGAGTGAGTTTGGTGCCGAGGTCGTTCGCGAGATGAACCGCCTCGGCATAATGGTTGATGTAACCCATGTCTCCGACGAGGCCTACTGGCAGGTCATGGACATCAGCGCAACACCGGTCATCGCCTCGCACTCCTCTGCCCGGCACTTCACGCCCGGCTGGGAACGAAACATGAGTGATGAAATGATCGAGGCACTCGCCGCGAACGGTGGCGTGATCATGATCAATTTCGGTTCGGCGTTCATCACGCACGAAGCTCAGGTCTATTCGACGGCCCGCTGGGCCGCGTCGGACGCGTTCAAACTGGAGCACAGCGAGCTGTCCGCCGAAGAAATCCGTGAACAATTCACTGCAATCTGGGAGGCCGAGCACGGCCCAATGCCGTACGCGTCACTCGATGACGTACTCGACCATTTCGATCACGTGATCGCGCTGGTTGGCGTGGACCATGTCGGCATTGGCTCGGACTACGACGGGGTCGGAGATTCCTTGCCGACAGGGCTCAAGGACGTGTCGAGTTACCCGAATCTCGTGGCAGGACTGCTGGCCCGCGGATACAGCGAGGCCGACATCCGCAAGATACTCGGCGAAAATTTGCTGCGAGTATGGTCTGCCGTCGAAGATTACGCGGCGACGACGTCGACAAGCACGTAGCGCAGCAGAACCTCGTAACTACCACGATCGAGCTTC
>DAOWGY010000077.1 GCA_030641695.1 Gammaproteobacteria bacterium | reverse complement strand
GTTGATCCGCAAGGTTGCCGATGAGTTGCTGCGCAGCGCTGGTAAGTCGGACGTCGTCGCACGCTTCGGCGGCGACGAATTTGTCTTGTTGCTCTCTGATACTGATCAGGATGCGGCACGCGAAATGGCCGATGTTGTTCTAACCAACATGCGGCGGCTTGCGCATGTCGAGGAGGATCGCGTCTTTCACGTTCACTGCAGCATCGGCATCACGATGGTCGATGCGTCAAGGTCGAAGCCGGACGACTTCATCGCCGAAGCCGATATCGCGTGCCGGGAGGCGAAAGCCGCAGGTCGCAATCGGATGCATTTCTTCGAGCGGTCGGCGCACAAGGCAGAGCGCGCGTCATCCGACGTCGGCTGGATGAACAAACTTCGCAGGGCCGTCGACGGGGACGGTTTCCATTTGCGCTTCCAGCCGATAAACCGTATCGACACAGGCATGACGACTCACCACGAGGTCCTCCTGCGATTGCGCAGTGACGACGGCAGATTCCTGAGCCCCGACGCATTTCTCCCGTCTGCGGTTCGCTTCGGGCTGATGTCGGAGATCGACCTTTGGGCCATCCGGCACGCGGCCGAGGCGTTCGCCGAGTATGTCGAGGACTACCCGCAGCTCAGGCTGTCGATCAACCTGTCAGCCAATGCGTTCGAAAACGATGATCTGGTCGCATTCGTCGAGGCCGCGTTTGAGAAGAACAATGTGCCGCCAAAAAATATCATCTTCGAGATCACCGAGAGTCTTGCCGTACGACGACCGCGACATGTTGAGAGCCAGATCAGCGAGCTGCGCCAGCTGGGTTGCGAACTGGCGCTCGACGATTTCGGTACTGGCTACAGTTCCTTCAGTTATCTGCAGAAGCTGCACTTCGACTACATCAAGATCGATGGCGCGTTCGTGCACGACATCATGAACAATCCAGTCGATCAGAAGATGATAAAGCTCATCGCAGAAATCGGTCGCGAGGCAAACATGCAGACGGTTGCCGAGTATGTGCAAAACGTCCAGTCCCTGGAATTGCTCGGCGAACTCGGCGTGGACCTCGCGCAGGGATATTTCGTCGGCCGTCCGGCCAAGCGACCGATATTCAAGTCGACACCGATTTCGCTGAGTTCACAGCGCATCAAGCGTTCGTCGCGTCTCTGAAAACCGTTAGTGGCTGTTGCGTTGCCCGACTTGATCGGGTAGTTCGAGGCCATGCGTGTGCGGGCCCAGTTCGCGGCGCCAGAGCGCCAGTGCAAACAGGAACGCAAGGCATGCGAGCGTCAGGAAGAACATCAGCATCGGGGTATACCCCGCCGGATTGTCCGCACCCGCCGCATTCGAATCATTGAGCCATCCTGCCACAATGTTGGCGGTCATCATGCCGGCGTTCTGAATCATGAAAAGCAGTCCATAGGCCGTGCCGAGTTTCTCCTTCGTGGTGAGCTTGATCACTGCAGGCCACATGATGGCCGGTACCAGTGAGAAGCTGATACCAAGCAGCAACATCGTGAAATTCAGGCCCCATCCGTAGCCGAACAGGCCGAGGAAGGATAGTGGCAGCAGCAACGAACCGATCATCATTGCCAGCGAGCGATGACCGTGGCGATCGGCGATCCAGCCGAACAGCGGCGTGAAAATGATGGCCGCCAGGTATACGTAGCTATTGAGGATCGCGGCATCCTCGAGAAGCATGCTGTGTGCGTGCTGAAAGTACTTGATTGCGAACGTGCTGCGAAACGGAAAAATGACGGAGTAAAACAGTACGCAAAGTACCAGCAGGTACCAGAACGATTGGTCGAACCGGACGACATTGCGCCACTCGAATTTCTCCACCGTCGCATCGCCGTCACCCGGCATTGCTGCGGGCGTGTGGCGTGAGTCCATCCACCAGTAGGCGAGCGCAAACACCAGGCTCGTCCCTGCCATTACGGCGGCCAGCACCAATGGCGGCTGCCACCCCTGCTCATACAGGGATCCGGCCCAGACCGGTGACAGGTCGGCGGCGTACGATCCCGCGCGTGCAATGCTGAGGTTGAGCGCCATCGCGAACGCGACGCCGCCGGCGCCGCCGAACCAGATAGCGATTGCGACGGTCGCCCCGACGAGCATGACTTCTGCGCCAAGGCCGTAGACCAGGCGGCCGATCGCCATTGTTGTGAAGTCGCCGGACGTCGCCGTAATGATCGCGCCCGCGACAACCATGCTGGCGGTTGCGATGATAACGAGCGGCGCGCCGAAGCGATCGACGATGACGCCGCCGATCAGCAGCAGAAAGATGTTCGGCAGGCTGTAGATTGCATTCAGCGTCCCGATCTGGGTGTCGCTAAAGCCGAGTTCGCGACTCAGTATCTCCGCGACCGGGGCGATGGAGTCGTAAACGTAGTAATTGCCAAAGACCAGCAGGCTGAGGAGCAGGAGTATCCACCAGCGTGTGCCGGCATCGACAGAAGTGTGTGGCATCGGAGGACGAATTCCCCTGTTTGTTGTTCTTATTGCGGTCGGGTCCGTGCGCCACAAGACTAGCACACGGCGGCTGCGGTACCGGCGGGCAAATAACCGACCAACGGCTGTAACGACCCGACGAATGACATTAACAGTTCATTGACATGGCCTTACCATGGTGTCGTGGGGAACGATGAACAGGTTGAGATTATGTCAATTGAGAAGTTAGCAAAGGAAGCGGGGCCGCGCATTGCTCATCAGGGCCGCGGCCGGAGTGATGCAGCGGAAGCAGCCCCGAACAGGAACGTCAAGATTATGGCGCTCGAAGTCGAGGACGACAATTTTGGCAGTGATCCGTACAACAGTACCGGACAGTTCTGCCAGATTGAGCTGAAAGACACGGACTAGCCGGTACCTGCCGTAAATTGTTCCAGCAGAATGCGATTTAGTCCAGGATCGCGACCATGAAATACCTGCGCTGGATCGGTCTCGCACTGAGCCTTGTCGGTATCGGCTTTGTCATCAGTCAGCTCGCCGCGTATGCAGACAACCTGGGCGAATTCCGCCCGAGTATTATCGAATTATTGCTGTTGGCCGTACTCACGGTCGTATACGGTTTCTCAAATTTCGCCCTGGCCGCCGCATGGCGTGATTTGCTCGAGCATTGCGGGTCGGCGAGCAACGCGCGTTGGGCAATTCGAGTCTTCGGTGTTACGCAACTCGCGAAATACATTCCCGGAAATTTCTTTCACCTGGCCAGCCGGCAGACCATCGGCATGGCGGATGGCCACGAAGCCATGCCGTTACTCAAGTCCGCAATATGGGAGTTCGCAGCAATTGTTGTGTCAGCCGTCGTGTTCGCCGTGTGGCTGACGCCGTTGCTGCTGCATGGCGTCACTTACACATACGCCGGCGTGCTGTTTCTGGTCGCATTGTTCACGACCAGTGTCAGTGCACATCGCTATTTTTCGCCGCTCGTCATGCGCGCGATGCTCTGGTATGTCGGTTTTCTGCTGCTGTCCGGCCTGCTCTTCTACGCGACGTTGCAACTGCTGACACCCGACACGAGCCTGTTGCACGCGCTGCCGGGGATCTGCGGCGCGTACATCATTGCCTGGCTGGCAGGTGCGATTACTCCGGGCGCCCCCGCCGGAATCGGCATTCGCGAGGTCGTGATGTTCGCTTTGCTGCAGTCGGTTGTCGGCCAGTCGGAGCTGCTCATCGCCATCGTACTGAGTCGGGCAATCACCGCGGGCGGCGATACCTTGTACTACTTCTATGCGCTGGCGATGAACGAAGCCGGATGAAAATTCAGTCGTAAGCATTTAAATGGACAGCCGATTGGTCAAAAATCCCCATTAAGTGGACCAGTCGGCAAAATTGGCAATCTTGTACTACGCTTAGGAGGCAACAACGACAAAGCCAGACCCGCCAACAGGCGGGGACGGAAAGCTACGGGTCCTGGCTTCCTTGAGCGCCACAGGGAAGATCTCGCCAGAAGGACCCAGGTTCGACGTCATTCAAACGACATGCTTCACCAGCATCCTCACATAGGGGGAAAGATATGAAAACAATAACTTGCACGGCATTGACCGCCTTTGCGTTTATTTCGCTCCTGGCGGGCTGCGATAGCGGCAGTGGATTCACTGCACCGCCTCCACCTCCGCCTCCACCTCCACCGGCACCTCTCATCTGGGATCAGGCCAATTGGGACGAAGTCGTCTGGCAGTAGCCTGGCGGCGAGCGACTGATTAATCACAGATTCAAGAAATTCAAATTAATGGAATCAAGATAATGACTGAATTACAAAACCAAAGAGTACTGCTCGTTCGTTCGAGTTTTCTGATCGCCTTGTGCGCGAGCCTGATTAGCCATGGTGCCAACGCGCAAAATCTGACCATTCCGAACACGTTTACCGCCGGCACAGCCGCCGTCGCAGACGAGGTGAATGCGAACTTCGACGCGGTAGCGACAGCGGTGAACGATCTGGGGGGACAAACTTCAATGGCAGATGTTTTCACTTTCTTTCTGCCCGACGAAGTTACGCCAGCCGCAGGTGACGTTGTCGGTACGGCGGCATTGAACCGGACTGCCGCGGGAGTGACTTTGACAGCAGATACTACTCTGTTGGATGCTGGTAGTGCTTACACACTCTGGTGGATTATTTTCAATAATCCGGCTGCCTGTGACCCTGCTGGCTGCAGTGACGCGGACTTTGGGACAGCAGCAGTCGAAGCCTCAGTTATGAATGCAACGGGGCGAGTCGCCGACACCAATGGCAATGCTACATTCAGTGCATTCCTTCCTGTCGGATATGTGCACACGAACCCTTCCAGCATGAATGGACGGCAGCTGTTCGGTCCGGGCCTGCAGAACGCGGCAGGGGCAGAAATTCACGTCGTCATTCGATGTCATGGACCGTGGTCTGGAAACATCGAGCAAATCTCTACGGTCGCGGGTGATTGCCTAAATGCTGCCAGCCCTTCGGGCTGCTTCGATGCACAAGCTATAGTATTCCCACTGCCGATGTAATGATCACCACCACTGACAGATAGTGGTCGGCATGTTAAAGGGAACCCCGCTTCGGCGGGGTTTCTTTTCAGGCCCGCATATCTGATCTAAACCTCGTCGTGCAGCCCGCGACGGATCGTGTACAGCACGTTGCCGCGATGAGCGCGTGTTTCGGTACTTACGCCACGATTGCCCTCGAGCATGTTTTCGATCCGGCGCAGGTTTGCGAGTGCCGTCGACTGAGCCACATTGTCGTAGCCAGCCTTGGTCTCGCCGCTGACCATTGCAAGCAGACGATTGACGTAGTCGAGCTGCAGGTTCTGGCGGAATGTGTTGACGTCGCCGCGCAGGTCGCCCGCGAAGATCGCAGCGGTCAGGTCGTCCATTACGGCGGACAAGTCATATTCATTGCCATAAAGTCGCGAATCCGTGATGCGTTTCTGCACGGCCGGATGCATCAGGTGGTCAAGAACGCCACGCTGCACAGCCAGCGTGAGATCGCGAATTTTAAGGTATTCTGTAATCTCGGAGACGTCGAAATCGCGTCTCTGTTGCCGTAGGTGGCTGTACAGGTCGTCCGCGGCGCGGAACGCATCGGGCGCAAATACGTGGTCGCGCAGTGCGCTCATCGCGCGTTCCTGCTCATCGAAACTCACAGGCACGAAGGGCGTCGTCGCACCAGGCTGGCCGACCATCGCACGGTTCACCATTACTCCGCCGACATAGCGCGAAATCGTATTAGCCGAGCGTTGAAATTCTGCAGTCAGCCCGAGGTATGCGTCGTGGAGTTCCTGGAAAGACTCGCCCTCGGTCCCGTAACGGTTGCGCATGTCGCCCAGAATCTCGTCGATCAGCCCGAAGCGCTCGACGGCATAGCCGATGGCATCCGTACTCATGTCATAAATGTTGACGCGGGGATCGATAGCCTTACCGGGCGCACGCATGTCGTCCGCATCGTTGCCGAAAGCGAGGTCCGGTTCTGTCGACCTGGCCAGGTGTGCGCTTCGAGCAGCTGCGTCATCGAGGTCTGCCGAATAGCCGAACTCGATAGCCCAGTCGTCGTAAGGACCTGGGCGAACCGCGTAGAAACGAGTTTGCTCGCGTCCCGGAGGCGCGAAGTTGATAGCCGGGTAGTCCATCACCGAGCCGGCGAGCCCCCTGGCATCCACGACACCAGCATCGAAAGCCTCGTCACGCGACAGCAGCTGTGTGGCCTTCATGTTGTGGTTCAGGCCAAGTGTGTGGCCAACCTCGTGCAAGATCAGGTAGTACAAAGTGTCATGAATGATCTGCTCTTTGAGCGCCGGATCGCCGCCCGTGGCCTGCAGCGCCTGCTCGGCGAACACCGTGCTGAGTTGCAGGCCGTGGCCCAGGGAGCAATACACGAGCGCGGTTTGCGGCGGTACGCCGCCGTTCTCGATCGTTTCCATCAGTTTCAGTGCGCGCAAATGACGAGCAATAAACGAGTACTCGAGCATGATATCCGCGCCGATGATCTGGCCGGTTCTCGGATTCGTAAAGCTCGGGCCGTAACCGCCGAAAGGCGGTTGCGGTGAAGACGTCCAGCGCAGAACGTTGTAGCGAATGTCTCCGGCATCCCAGTCGGCGTCATCTGGTTGCACATTGACCTGCACCGCATTGCTGAAGCCGGCTTTTTCGAAGGACTGATTCCAGGCCAGGGTTGCGTCGCGGATCGTATCGCGGAGTTCCAGCGGCGTCGTGTTTTCGATCCACCAAACGATCGGCTCGACGGGCTCGGACATCTCGGCATCCGGGTCTTTCTTGACGAGTTTCCAGCGCGCTATGACATCGCGAAAAGGTGTGTGGCTTTGCGACGTCAGATCAGTCACGCGGTCCATGAAGTAGCCGACGCGGGGGTCGTCAAAACGCGGCGTGTAGTCGCCGTCCGGCATCTTGATGAAACTGTGTTGAACGCGGATGCTGACATAGCGGCTGTCGGTGACATCTGCCTGCGCCTGTACGACAGGCGCGGGGTTCTCGAAGACGTACTCGACAAACACATCGGTGTTGTCCGGATAATTGCGGATATCGAAGACCTTGTTCTTGCTTTCACTCAGGCTGCCCAGCGAGAAAACCGTATTCGGTTCCTGTTCCGGGTCCGGCGTCGCCTTTACCTGGTGCAGGCTTTCGCTCATGAAGATGTCGTCAGCCTTGATCAGGATGCGGCCGCTGTCTGCATCCTCGGCGACGATGTCCTGAACTGCGAGTACGGCAGGACTGATGTTCGCATCGGCCGCGCGTGCCAGCGGGCTGTCCTCGTCGAAATGAAAACTGGTGTTTTCCTTGATGAATTCGATCCGACCGAAGTGCCGCCGCACCGAGACCACGGCATTTTCGCGAAAATAGCCGCGGAAATGGCCGCCTTCGACGGCTCCGTTGGTCGTAACGACGAAGTAGATGAACTCCTGGTCCACCTGCCCGGGCTCGATGCTCAGGTAGACCTCACCCGATTTCTGGTCGCGGTAGACATCGAAATAGCCATCAAAATGATCGCTTTTGGCGACGATGTCGGCGTAGGACGCGCCGTTCTCAGCGTCGCCATTGTCGGCAGCGCCACCGCAGCCGCCGATGCACAGGAAAAAACTGAGGATTGCGATCCTGACCGTCATGGTAACTCCCTGGGTTCTTGTTATTTGCAGAGGCGGGCGATTATAGGGCTTTAGGCGTCCTTGTGCGCGTGCCGGTGAAGTCGAGCGTCGTGAGTACGGAAATGCTCGGAAAACCAGTAGCCGAGATCCGACGACAAGCGAGCCTCGCCATAGCTGCCGTCGTCCTCTACCTTGTCCATGATGTCGCGCAGGTCGTCGAGCAGGATCTCGTGATCTTCCTTGTGCTCGGCGTACGCCATGTAGCGGGATTCGCGCATGAATTTCTCCTCGAGCGCAAAGTGCGCGGAGATTTGTGCGTAGATCTCGCCGAGGGACCTGATAATGTCGTCCCGGCCGGCGCCCGTGCCCATGTCATCGTGCAGAGCGTTGATCAGGGCGACCAGTTCGCGGTGCTCGTAGTCGACTTCCGCGACACCGACATTGAATTCGTCTTTCCACTCGATAAGTGTCATCGGTACCTGAATCCTCCGGTCCCGGCCTTGAACGTTACCGTGAAGTACCGTCCTGGTTCCAGAATAACATCCTCGGTAAGGGTGTAATCCCAACCTTGCTGGCGAGCGCTATCCCTCAATCTCGCGGTCACAGTGTGCGTACCAGGTGTAACGTCGAAGCGTTCGTACACAGATGCCGGCCCGTCGCTCCAGAGGCCTGATGGCAGTGCCTCGAGCTGAATCACGCGATCGCCGTCAATTTCAACTTCGACGTACAACGGCAATCGTTCGCGTACGCACTGTTCAGCACGTCGCATGTTCGGTGCCAGTTTCGCGATTTGTTGTGGCGTTAATTTCACGCAGGGTTCCACGCGTTCCGTTGCATGGCTCAGCGACAGTTTGACGCTCGCCATATCGGGCGACGCATACCGAAATGGCGGCAGGATCGAGAAATAGACGATCACGAACGCGAACACGCCGTAGGCGACGATCTGAAG
>DAOWGY010000374.1 GCA_030641695.1 Gammaproteobacteria bacterium | reverse complement strand
CGTCCGTGCCAATTCCGACCGAAATGCCGGCGCCCACAAAATCGGCAACGGGCGCGATGCCACTGGCGAGTTTCAGATTCGAACGAGGGCAGTGTGCGATCGCAACACCCGCAACCGCCATCTGCGCGATCTCGGCAGCATTAACGTGCACCGCGTGCACCGCGAGCAACGAAGCGTTCATGAGGCCGAGCCGGGCCAGCCGTTCAATTGGGCGCATGCCCGTATTCTCGACTGCTTCAGCCACTTCCGCGGCAGTCTCGTGCAGATGCATTTGAACAGGCACGTCGAGCTGATCGGCCAACACTCTAAGCTGGGTCAGCGAATCGTCCGACAAGGTATAAGTCGAATGCGGCGCGAAACAGGTCGAAATCAATGGATGATCCGCATAGGTGTCATGGACGAGCTCTGAGCCCTTGCTCAGGTACTCGGCGGCGTCATTCGCCCAGGCGGTTGGAATATCGACAACCGGTGTACCGACGACGGCGCGCATATGCAGGTCGACAGCGGTCTCGGCGACGATTTCCGGAAAGAAATACTGGTCGCTGAAGCAGGTGATTCCCGCCTGCAGCATCTCGGCGATGGCCAGTTCAGTACCGTCGCGAACCATTTCGGCGCTGGCCCAGCGCTGCTCGGCCGGCCAGATGCCGTCGTTCAGCCACGCGTCGAGCGGTTCGTCGTCAGCAAGGCCCCGAAAAAGCGTCATTGCGGCGTGGGTATGCGAATTGATGAGCCCGGGTATCAGCAAGTGATCGGGCCGTTCGAGCAATACAGTGGGCTGATAGGCCACTTGTGCCTCATCAAGCGGCAAAATGTCGATAATGCGATCGTCAGAGATCGCTACCGCGTGATCTTCGAGGACTGTCCCGGCAGGTTCGACCGGCACGCACCAGCGGGGCGCAATCAGGGAATCGCAGTGTTGCATTTCGCGTGAGCCAGCTCGTTTTCGGGCGCTGCGTGCAGGGGAAAATCAGAGCGCAGTATACCCTTCACGTGAGCCAGTAACAGCGCCGTCATGACCCTGTCCAAAACGGCTGGAAACGGTGCTCTCAGGCGCTCTCCTATGGTAGAATTACGGCCTTGATACAGCTCGATTTCGGGTTGTTCCGAGCCCCATAAATTCAACACGTTTTTTTCATATTGAACCCAATAAATCGCGCCCTCTGGATTCCGCTCTGAGACCGGAATCGCGCTGAGATTGTGAGCTGAGAAAGTAGGAATCTATGGCTGAAGTTGCCCAGGAATTGCTGTCGGTCAGCCTCGAAGAGGAGATGCAGCAGTCCTATCTCGACTATGCGATGAGCGTCATCGTGGGTCGTGCATTGCCGGACGTCAGGGACGGGCTCAAACCCGTTCATCGACGCGTACTGCACGCCATGCGCGAACTCGGCAACGACTACAACAAGCCGTACAAGAAATCCGCACGCGTGGTTGGCGACGTCATCGGCAAATACCATCCCCACGGTGATTCGGCTGTCTACGACACCATCGTACGCATGGCACAACCATTCTCGATGCGCTACCTGCTGGTGGACGGTCAGGGCAACTTCGGATCCGTGGATGGCGATGCGCCCGCAGCCATGCGTTACACCGAAGTACGCATGTCCAGGATCGCGCACGAACTGCTCGCCGACATCGACAGGGAAACCGTCGATTTCGCCGAAAACTATGACGGCTCCGAGACAGAGCCGTCGGTAATGCCGACACGCATACCGAATCTGCTCGTCAATGGCTCCTCCGGTATTGCAGTCGGCATGGCGACCAACATCGCACCGCATAACCTCAATGAGGTTGTCAGTGCCTGCCTTGCTCTGATTGAAGATTCCGAGATCGATATTCCCGCATTGATGGAGCACCTGCCCGGACCTGATTTTCCGACCGCAGGCATTATCAATGGAGCGCAGGGCATTTACTCGGCCTATCGAACCGGGCGAGGGCGTGTCTACATACGGGCGCGCACCGGGGTCGAGGAGTTCAAACCCGGGCGTGAGGCGATCATCGTTACGGAGCTGCCATACCAGGTCAACAAAGCCCGTTTGATTGAAAAGATTGCCGACCTCGTGCGGGAAAAACGTATCGAAGGCATCAGCGAGCTCGGGGACGAATCCGACAAGGACGGCATGCGCATCGTGATCGAGCTCAAGCGCGGCGAGCTGTCGGATGTTGTGCTGAACAACCTGTACAAGCAAACGTCGATGCAAAGCGTTTTCGGCATCAACATGGTCGCACTGCACGAGGGCCAGCCGAAGCTCATGAACCTCAAGCAGATCCTTGAGGCATTCCTGGCGCATCGTCGCGAAGTTGTTACACGGCGCACGATTTACGATCTCCGCAAGGCGAGGGATCGGGCTCACGTGCTCGAAGGTCAGGCCGTTGCGCTGGCAAATATCGACCAGGTCATTGCGCTCATCAAGGGTTCGCAATCGCCGGCGGAGGCCAAGGAAGCACTCATTGCTCAGCCCTGGGAGCCGGGACCCGTGACCGGCATGCTCGAACGTGCCGGCGAAACCGATACGCGCCCGGATGGTCTGGCGGCCGACTGTGGCCTCATTGACGGGCGATACCATCTTTCGTCAGTGCAGGCACAGGCGATCCTCGACCTTCGACTGCATCGTTTGACCGGCCTTGAGCAAGATAAAATAATTAATGAATACAAAGAGATATTAGGGAAAATTAAAGGATTTTCTGACATTCTTGCCGACCCGGACAAGCTCCTGGAGGTCATTCGCAACGAACTCCACGATGTCCGTGATCGCTACGGCGACGAGCGGCGAACCGAGATCGTGCAGGACCATTCCGACCTGCAGATCGAGGACCTGATTCCGCAGGAGGATGTCGTCGTCACGTTGTCGCACGGCGGTTACGCCAAGGCACAACCGATCGGGGACTACCAGGCTCAACGCCGCGGCGGTCGTGGGCGCTCAGCCACCAAGGTCAAGGATGAGGACTTCGTCGACAAACTCTTCATTGCCAATACACACGACACGATTCTGTGCTTTTCGAGCCGCGGCAAAATGTACTGGCTCAAGGTCTACCAGGTGCCACAGGCCAGTCGAGGGTCGCGCGGAAAACCAATCGTCAACCTTCTGCCGCTCGACGCAGGCGAACGCATTAATACGATCTTGCCGATCAAGGAATTCGACCAGGACAGTTTCGTGTTCATGGCGACCTCGGGCGGCACGGTCAAGAAGACGCCGTTGAGCCAGTTTTCGCGGCCGAGAGCGAGTGGCATCATCGCGATCGACTTGCGCGATGAAGACAAGCTGGTTGATGCCGCGATCACCGACGGTGATGCCGAGATTCTGCTAGTCGCAAGCTCAGGCAAGGGCATTCGCTTTCACGAATCCGATGTCCGGCCGATGGGCCGCGGCGCGGCGGGCGTCCGGGGAATCAAGTTACCGACGGGTCATGAGGTCATTGCGTTGTCCATCGTTCGCGATGGTCTCGTGCTTTCCGCAACTGAGAACGGCTACGGCAAGCGTACGGAGGTGGAGGACTTCCCCATACAGGGCCGTGGTGGTCAGGGTGTCATCGCAATCCAGACGACTGAGCGAAACGGTCGTACGGTTGGTGCGGTGCTCGTGGCAGAGGACGACGAGATCATGCTCATTAGTTCCAATGGCACGCTGGTCCGAACGACCGTCGACGAAATTTCGATCCAGGGCCGCAATACTCAGGGCGTGCGGCTGATCCGCGTCGAGTCCGGTCAGCGACTGGTGGGCCTTGCGCGTATCGAATTCATTGGCGACGAGGAATGACCCCCAGGAACTAAGCGACATGTCTCGCGTTTACAATTTCAGCGCCGGGCCGGCGGCGTTGCCGCTCGAAGTACTCGACATCATCCGAGACGATATTCCCGACTGGGAAGGCACCGGCATGTCCGTGATGGAGGTCAGTCACCGCGGCAAGGACTTCGTTGCTCTCGCGGCGCGTGCCGAGGCCAATTTGCGTGAATTGCTGTCCATTCCAGCTGACTACAGTGTTTTGTTCACCCAGGGTGGCGCCACATTACAGATGTCCATGGTGCCGATGAACCTGGCCGGCCCGGAGCACACAGCCGATTACGTCATAAGCGGAAGTTGGGGAAAGAAGGCGGCAGCAGAAGCCCGCAAATTCTGTACGGTCAACATCGCCGCGGACGCATCCGACGAGAAATTCACCTACATTCCGGACGAGTCGTCCTGGCGGCGAAGCGATAATGCCGCTTATATTCATATCACGCCCAACGAAACGATTGCCGGCGTGGAATTTCATTTCGTGCCGTCGGGTGATGCAATCGTGGTCGGCGACATGTCGAGCACAATCCTGTCGCGGCCGATCGACGTCAGTCGCTACGGCGTCATTTATGCGGGAGCGCAAAAGAACATTGGCCCTGCCGGCATCACTGTTGTCATTGTGCGTAACGATTTGCTGGAACGTGCGCCTGCAAACCTGCCACACCTGATGATCTGGAAGTCGTATGCCGAGTCGGAATCCATGACGAATACTCCTCCGACCTTCGCATGGTATGTCGCAGACCAAGTTTTCCAGTATCTGCTGCGACTCGGTGGTCTGGAGGCGATGGCCGAAATCAACAATCGCAAGGCCTCAAAGCTGTATGCGGCGATCGACGAATCGAGTTTTTATTCCAATCCGGTCCGCGAGAACTGCCGTTCCTGGATGAACGTGCCGTTTGTGCTCGCGGATGCATCGCTCGACGCGAAATTTCTCGAAGAATCTGTTGCGGCGGGGCTTGCGAACCTTAAAGGTCACCGTTCAGTCGGCGGCATGCGCGCGTCGATCTACAATGCGGTCCCGGAAGCGGCTGTCGACGCTCTGATCGAATTCATGGCGGAGTTTGAAAGGGTTAACGGGTAGAATTCTGACGAAATCGCGCTTCGAGAAGCGCTCCAACGAAAGCCAGCTGTTGGAGCGTCTCTAGAGGCGCGACTGGTTTGAGTCATAATCGCGCTTCGAGAAGCGCTCCAACGAAAGCTAGGCATATGTATAAAGTTCTAACGCTCAATAATATTGCTGTGGAAGGTCTTCGGCATTTTCCGCGCGAGCGCTACGAGGTAGCCTCGGAGATCGCGCATCCCGACGCTGTCATCCTGCGATCTCACAACATGCACGACATGGACATACCGGACACTGTTGTGGCGATTGGGCGTGCGGGAGCGGGCACCAATAACATTCCGGTGGAGGCGATGGCGGAGCGTGGCGTTCCTGTTTTTAACGCACCAGGCGCCAACGCCAATGCGGTGAAGGAACTCGTGATTGCCGGCTTGCTGGTCGCGGCACGCAATATTTGCGACGCACGCGAGTACGTCAGGGGTCTGACTGAGAAAGGGGAGAGCCTCAACAAGGCAGTGGAGGCAGGCAAGAAGCAATTCGTCGGCTTCGAAATACCGGGTAAGACGCTCGGCGTCGTTGGGCTTGGTGCTGTCGGCGTCGAAGTAGCCAATGTGGCTCTCGAGCTCGGCATGAAAGTCGTCGGATTCGATCCCGCGATTACTGTGCGACGCGCGTGGCAACTGTCATCCGGCGTCGAGCAGGCAGAAACTCTCGACCAGCTGTTTCAGCACGCCGACGCAGTCACGATCCATGTGCCACTGATCGACGCCACTCGGAATCTGGTCAATCGGGATCGGT
>DAOWGY010000153.1 GCA_030641695.1 Gammaproteobacteria bacterium | reverse complement strand
TCGTTCCCCGTTGCCGCTGCTTATATCACCGATTCGCAGTCTTATACAGTCGACGTCACCACGTGCAGCGCGGCCAACTTCACGGCGCAGGCCGTTTACAACAACGCCGATGCCGAGTTAGGCAAATGCGGTTTTTACCAGATCGATGGTCGCGGCCAGAGAATGTCGAACCCGGATCTCGACTGCTGGACACGAACGCGCTGATCGCGACAGTACTCAACTACTCAGGCGGTGTCTCTTCAGGCGCCGCCTTTTGTTTGCCTGACAGAAACAGCGCGTCGACGATAAGTAACGCAGCGCCTACCGTGATCGCCGAATCTGCTACGTTGAAGGACGGAAACGCCCAGCGCCCGAACCAGACCTGGATGAAGTCGGTCACGTAGCCGAGCCCGATGCGGTCGATCAGGTTACCCATCGCACCGCCAAGAACCAGCGACAACCCGGCGGCGAGAATCGTTGGGCCCTCTTCCCGTATGCGCCAGATCCACACGGCAATCACAGCGCTGATCACCGTCGCGAGTACCACGAAAAACCAGCGCTGCCAACCGGCCGCCCCAGCGAGAAAACTGAATGCCGCGCCGGTATTCTGCTGGTGCGTCAGGTTGATGAAATCGTTGATCGGGACACTGCCATACAAAGGCACCCAACGAATGATCGCCCACTTCGTCATCTGGTCGGCCAGAACGACGCCAATGGCGACGACCATCCAGAGGATGAAACGCTTTGCACCCTGATTCAAATTCAAAACTGCTACCCTTTATCGCGCTTCAAGAAGCGCTCCAACTGTTGGCCGCGAGAACTGATCTTGCATTGTCGGCATCGACGTGCATTTGCGCAACCAGTTCATCGACCGCATCGAACTTTTTCTGCTCACGCAGCCAGGCAATGAAGTCGACGTGAATATACTGCCCGTAGATGTCTTCATCGAAGTCGAACAGGTGCACTTCGAGAATGGGCTTGGTGCCGTCGAACGTCGGCCTTGATCCGACGCTCGCGACAGCGTCCCGGATGCCGTTGCCGAGACCGTGGACGCGCACCGCAAAAATTCCCAGCACCGCACTTTGACGCCTGCGCAGATCGACGTTGGCCGTCGGATACCCCAGCGTTCGCCCGACGCAATCGCCTTTGACGATCTTGCCGGACATCCGGTACGGCCTGCCGAGCAGCGCCGTCGCATGCGCCATATTGCCGACCGCGAGCGCCTCGCGAATCGCCGTGCTACTGACGCGGACGCCATCGGCGACGACGCTCGGTACCTGTTCAACGGAGTAATCAAGCACCTTTGCCGTTGCAGTCAGGTGCTCGATGCTGCCTTCGCGCCGCCGCGCAAAACGAAAATCGTCGCCAACGACGAGGTATCGCGCGTTCAGGCCCTGGATCAGAATGCGGCGAATGAAGTCCGGCGCCGCGATGTCACGCATGGGCGCGGCAAAGCGCGGGCAATAGAAGAGATCCACACCGCGGGACTCGAGGCTCTCGAATTTCTCGCGAAATCGCATCAGCCGGGCCGGAGGACTCGGTCCGCCAAAGAATTCTTTGGGTGTCGGTTCGAAACTCATTACGACAGCGGTAAGGCCGTTCAGGCCCGCCAGGTTTGCGACGCGATCGAGCAGCTGCTGATGGCCGAGATGCAAGCCGTCATAGGCTCCGATCGTCACGACGCTGCCCGCGTCCAGCGCCGGATACGGCAAATCGGCGAGGTGTCTCACGAATTGCATATCAGCCCTGTCTTAGACGGAAGTCAGCGGGTCGCATGCCCAGGACCAGCAAGATCGCGAAATAGGCTACGGCTCCCGCCGCGATCGAGAGCGCGAGCCAGGCGACGCGATCGATCGCACCGGTACCGAGCCACCAGTCGACCGGTCGCTGCATCTGCGCGAGCACCACCCACATGGCGACATTGGCGAACGCGACCTGGCCCAGAAGCCGCGGCCATCCGGCGCCGTACCTGACGACGCCATCACGCCCCAAGCCACGATACAGAATTACCGCGGTCAACAGCGCGGCCACCGATATCGCAAGCGCGAGTCCGGCGTGCGTCCCGGCAAAACCGATGTGCGTCAGGTACCAGGCGAGTGTCACACTCAACACGAAATTGACAGCCAGTGCGATGAGCCCGACCTGCACCGGTGTTTTCGTATCCTCGCGTGCGAAATAGGCCGGCGCAAGAACCTTGACGTAGGAGAAT
>DAOWGY010000261.1 GCA_030641695.1 Gammaproteobacteria bacterium | reverse complement strand
TTGATATCCCTGGCGCTCGCCGGCGACGCCAACAAAAAGCCCAAGGCAAATACAGCTAACTTTTTCATGTCTATTCTCACTTGCAAATCGCATCGCATCCGGCGATGCATTAAATGTCATTTCGCGACATGACGCTTCGAGTCATACCACCAACTTTGCGCATCACATTCAAGTCCTCGTTATACGTCTTCATCAAAATATCCTGCAAGAGCGTGTTGTCGGGATCCTGCTCCAGCGCCGCATTGATATCGTCAATCGCACCGCGCAGTACCTCGAGGCTTTTCTCGACATCGGCACGTTCGTCCGGGGACAAGCGCTCGAGTTCCACGGCAAGCTCCGACATAAGGTCCGCGCGAGCCGCCTCGTAGTCCCAGCCGAGCGCATACGTGTTACCGAAAGCCGCCGGCCTGACGTTGAGCTCGGTGCCATAGTTCGGAACGACCACCGATCCATCGTCCTTGACCGCGAGATAGGTCAGCCCAGACGAGGCGCCAATGAGCAATACCATGGCCGCCGCCTGGGCGAACATCGGTGTCCATCGTGCGCGTTGTGGTAATGGCGCATCTATCGCCGACTCGATCTCCGGCCACAGGTCCCGCTCCGGGCTGATCTCGGTCGCGAGTTGCCGTGCGGCTGCTGTCAATTTGTCATCGTTCATGCTTCGAACCCTTGTTCCGTAAGCTGCTGGGCCAGTAATCGCCTTGCCCGATGCAGTTGTGCCTTGCTCGTGCCTACCGCGATGCCGAGCATGCTGCCCGACTCCTCGTGGCTGTATCCGTATACGGCGCTCAACACGAATACATGTCTCGCACCTTCCGGGAGCCTGTCGATCGCGTCCGACAGGTCGCGCAAATTGCCGCTATCGCCAATCGATGCCGGCGGCATCGAATTATCGGCGACGAGCTGGATTCGATCCTGCTCGCGCTTCGACTTGCGTATTCGTCCCAGCACCGAGTTGACTGCGATCCGATGCATCCAGGTGCCGAACGCGCTGTCGCCACGAAACTTCGCGAGCTTGCTCCAGGCCTGGATGAATGCTTCCTGCGCACAGTCTTCCGCCTCGCTGACGTTGCCCGTCATTCGCAGGCAGAGTCCGTAGACCCTGTCGATGTGCTGCCGATACAGGGCTTCGAATGCTCTGGTATCGCCAGCCTGCGCACGGGCTATGAAGGCCGCCTCATCAATCGTATCTGTGTCGGAAACCATACCCTGACTATAGTCTGTGGTTTCCGCAGTCAAAAGCGCGGCCATCCGCTAAAACTCCCTATTTCCTGATTGTTTGATGCCTGCGCAGCCGCAGAGGTTTAAAGATCACTGCCCGAAAACGCCAAAATCTCGCTTAAGCGCCTGTCTTTGCTTATGATTCTGGTATTATGCGACTGGCCCGTTAAGACGTTGGCCAGACGTTGGGGAAGCAAGAAACACAATAATCTATGACAACGCAATCAGCTTGTCCCATTTCACGCATACCTCGGAAACTAACGGACAAGTTGTCGGCAGGGGCCGCATAATTCTTATGTCGGGGCATTCTATTCTGTATCTCGGGCGCGGCGAGTTCGCCGCAGAATATCTGGCCGAGCTCGAAACCCTGCCCAGCTGCACGATGCTGATGCGCTCCGCCGAGCTCGAGTTGCCGGCGGAGGCCCAGGGTGTCGTCGAGATCGTGCTGCTCGAGGCAGGCCCGATGATCGCCCAGTCCGGCAAAACGCTGTCATCGCTGATTCACTCGCTCGATCAATACCCGGTCATCGCTGTAACACAGAAAGCCCACGAACACCGCGGCATAGCGGCCGTGCGCGCAGGCGCACAAGGCTACATTTGCATCGATGACGTTACTGTAGAAGGGCAGGAGGCCGTTTTCGACCACGCGGTGAAACGCCACCGGCTGCAGCAGCGGCTCTCCGACACCGACGTCACGGTGTTATCGGTCCTGACGAGCATCAATGACGGCGTCATCGTCGTCGACGGGCAGGGGCATATCCTTGATATCAACCCTGCAGCGAGAACCATCCTTGGAACCGGACCGAGACTGCAACCAGATCCGACCTGGGAGCAGACTTTCTGCTGTATCGACGAGGACGGCAATAACTACAGGAACTCGGCGGACCTGCCATTGGTCAAGGCTCGCAACGGTGAGAAGTTCATGGGCCAGATTGCAATCTATCGTGCGCCCGAGCAGCCGGACACAGTTCTCAGCATCAACGGCCAGGGCCTTTACGACGGCAATCGCGAACTCATTGGCGGCGTGGTCACGTTCCGCGACATCACCGATGCGACGAAAAAGACGATCGAGCTCGAGAAACGCGCACAGTACGACGAATTGACGGGGTTGCCGAATCGCGGCGAGTTCTCGGAGCACCTCGAACGCGCCATCGGGCGTGCCGAACGCAAGTCTGCGCAGCTCGCCGTACTTTTCATCGACCTCGATCGCTTCAAGTCCGTCAACGACACGCTCGGTCACGATATCGGCGATGCCTTGCTTTGTGATGTTGCTATCCGCTTGCGCGAGAATCTCCGCATCGGCGATTTCTCCGGACGTTGGGGTGGTGACGAGTTCGTCGTGTGTCTCGAAGACTTCGGGGAAATGAGCAATGCCGCGGCCGCGGCGCAGAAACTGTTGCTCGTGCTCTCCGAAAAATACGAGATCGGCCACAGCGAGGTGTACGCTACGCCGTCGATCGGTATCGCCGTTTACCCCGATTCGGGCAACAATGCCGAGCGCATGATCAAGGCTGCCGACATTGCCATGTACGAGGCCAAGAAACGTGGTGGCGGACGCTTTCATTATTACTCAACGGCGCTCAATACGAAGCTCGCACAGCGCGAAGAACTCGAAATGGGCTTGCGTCACGCACTCGTTCGCAAAGAGTTCATACTGCATTACCAGCCGCGCATCGACCTCGCATCGAACCGGCTCATTGGCCTCGAAGCTCTTCTCCGCTGGCAGCATCCGCGATTCGGTTTGTTGGCACCGGCTCGCTTCCTTTCGATCCTGGAATCGAGCGGCCTGATTCATTCGGCGGGTGAATGGGTCATCGCTACGGCAAGCCGGCAGCTCGCCGCCTGGCAACGACAATTCGAGCTGCCCGATCTTTCCATCGCGATCAACCTGTCACGACAACAGCTCATGCATCAGCGGCTCGGCGATGCTGTTTCAGCATCGCTCTAAAACACGGCACTCGATCCGGGCTGTATCGAACTGGAAATTG
>DAOWGY010000210.1 GCA_030641695.1 Gammaproteobacteria bacterium | reverse complement strand
TGTTTGAACGGTAATTGATCAAGATCGGCACGGCGCAGCTTACCCAATGCCCAGGCGGGCGGCACGTAGAGTTCGGGTGTGGGCAGGTCGCGTTCCGTGAACCAGTGGTGGCATCGACTGACCAGTGACCGGATATCGGAGCGCGACAATGCCAGGTGCTCGGCCACGTCCCTCGAAATGAACAGGCTGTGCAGCCGGTGCCGGACGCCACGTACGTTTTCGACGACGTGTCGCCAGCCATGGCCTGCGAGTTCGGCGCCCGAGTCGACGAGCTTTTTCAGCCGCTGTAGCGATTCGGCTGTCCAGCCGGTGTCGGGGACCACGAGCAATGTGACCGGGAGCAACTCGTGATGTTCGAGCTCGTGCATGATGCGCTCGATGTTCGCGAGCGTCTTCGGCATGACGTCGTGTATGGAGATGAGCAACTGCCGCTGCGGATTGTCAGGACGGTTTTGCAGTGGACTCGGCCTCGTCATTGTGCAGTACGTCGAGCCAATGCAGCAGGCTGCCGCGATTCAGACGCAGTGCCGCATCGCGTGCCGCACGTCCCGTCGCGGCGCGGGAATCTGCGGGCAGGCGGGCAACTCGCCGAATCGCCGCGCTCAGGGTTTCGTCGTCATCGATCTGGTACAGCTTGTCGACCAGGTCCGGCCACTCGACGATGCCACAGGTATTTGAAACCAGGGCCAGCCTGCCGCGCGCCATCGCTTCGAGCGCGACGGTTCCGAACGACTCGACGACGGAGTTCAGCACCAGCATATCTGCCCTGTCCATTTGCGCGAGCAAGTCGCGCCGCGACACCCAGCCCACGTATTCGAGGTTCGGCAGAGTGTCGGCCTGCTGCTCGACGGATTTCTTCAATGGCCCGTCGCCGGCGATCGTGAATTCGATGTCCGGCAAATCATGGGCGGCATCGATGACGGTTTGAATACGTTTCTCCGGCGCCAGCCTGCCGGCGAACACCACGCGCTTCAGGTCGCCATGCAGTGGATGTTCCGGCTCCAGCAAAGAGTCACGTGGCAACAAGGTACCCATGACGGCAACTTTGCGGGCGCCGAGGCGCTCGGCGAGTTCGACCATGGCTTCAGAGTTTGCCAGCACGAGGTCGCCGCACCTGAAGAGAATCTTGTCTGCAATATTGAAATAAAAGCGACTGCCTGCACGCAGGAAGCGGTTTTGATAAAGATCAGTGACGCTCGAAAAGTGAGTGTGGAATCCGACGATGAACTTCGCATTGAGGCGCCTCGACCACCATGCACCGAGCAGCCCATAGGGACCAGGCGTTGCCGCGATAATGGTCTGCGGACGGACCTCCTTCATTACACGCCGGAAACGGAACAGTGAAGGAAGCCAGACTCGTTGCGTTGAATCACCCGGCAGAGGGAAGCGAAAGATCGTTGGCCGATCCTCCGACGGGCACAGGATGGTTACGTCGCAGCCTTCATCCTCGAGCAAGTGCATCAAGTCGCTGTAATAGGCGCCGACGCCGTTACGTTCCGGCAGCGAATCCGACACGATCAGTACGCGCCCAATCGGCCCCACAGTCGCCGCTTTGGATGCATCCATGTACTCGTCCAGCGATCGAACCCGGTTGGCCGCAGCCGTTTCGGTCATTTCGTGTCTGCCCGCCCTGCTGGAGATCGCGCGAAATCGTACTGTTCGTATACATGCTCGAGGCTCGATGCTATCAGTTGCTTGTCCAAATCGAATTCTTCCAGCGTGTATTGGTGACTCGAACTATGTTGCCGTGAAGCCGCAGACGCTCGATGCAGACTTTCGCGAAACTGTTCGCTTGCCTCGAGGCCGACTGTCGCCAGCGCATTCAACACGGTGTCGGCCAGCTCATCGCGCAGGTCGTCATTGTAGAGCATGGCAACACGATCGGGATGGCTTTCCGCGGCGGCGGCGAGATGCTCGTAGTAATGAAGCAAAAGGCTTAACAATTCATCACGAAGCGAATCATTGAAGCGCCGGAAGCCGCACAGCTTCAAGGCCGGCTGCAAGGAACTCAGCTGCGACGGTACGGTCGCCAGCGGGTCGCGCATCGTGAAAAGTATGCGGGCGTCCGGAAATTCCTCGAGCAGTGCATCGGCCATGCCTGAGAACGACGCGTTTTTCGACAGGAAGCGCTTGTCGGGGCCAAAAACGTACAGGTGTTTTTGAATACAGGCGCGGTACCAGGCCATCAATTCGCGCTTATCGCTTGCATCGAGGTCAGTGTCGAAGCGAGCGATTTTCCACAGCCAGGCTGCACGCGGAAACGGAACGATCAGCAAGAAGCAGGCAGCCAGCGGCATCAGGCAAAGAAAATCCTCTTCGGGATCGTCGAGACTGATCGGGTGAATCTCGTCCATCGATGAGAGCCAGCGACGCCCGATCCAGGACCCAAGTCGGCCGAATGGTCGTCCGACAATGCGGTCGAGAGCGCCAAGTCCGAGCATGATTTTGCGAGAGGTAACAGACAGACCGAACAGGCACTCCCAGGTCCGAAAGGTCGTCGACTCGTCGTCGGCAGACAGCACGTGATGCAGGTGGGTGGTGCCGCTGCGTGGCGGCCCCAACACGAAAACAGGTTCTCGAATCTCGATCTTGCGGTAGCCTCGAAAAAGGATTTCGTCGATCGCGAAGGTCAGCCAGTGCAGAAGTTGCAGGAGCAGGAAAAATGGCAGGGCGAGCAGCAGAATGAGCGTACCGCCGAGGTTTCGTCGATCGCGCAGTGGGGAGAGCAATAGCTGCCAGGTCAATGCGACGAATCGGCCCAGGCTCTTGAGGAAAAGAAGCGGCATTGGTGAAGTCTAGCGGGGGAGGCTGTGGGATTCACGCTCCGCAGCCGTTCTTGACGGGATTGAGCGTCGTGCCTACCCTAGTTGCTTCTATCTGATCGATGACTCTGACAGAGCTGTCTCAATTAAATGCAGAAATACGATCCGATGCTCGAACCTGACCCCGAGGGGTGGGAGGCGCTCGATGAAGACGAGCGTATCAGCGTGGTGATGGAGCACCACCAGGAGGCTGGCATAGAACTGCCGGACGAATACACTCATGCCTTGCTGCATGTCGTCGTTGAAAATCAGATCGCACTGGGAGAGGAAACGCCGGTCGAAGCAGTGCTACGCAGGCTGATCGACGAGAATCTCGATCGTCACGATGCGGTTCACGCGATCGCCAGCATCCTGGTCAATCATATGCACGAATTGATACATGGCGAAGATGCCGAGTTAGATAACGCCGATTATTATGCAGAACTCGAAAAACTCACCGCAGAAAAATGGTCGCGCGGCGACTACACCGACAGCTAGCGCGACCAGCCCGGATGCTGTTCAAGCTACAGAGATCCAAGAGTGGGTAGGCATAACTGAGGACGAGAAAGTCACTTCAGAGGTCTTGCAGGAAGCCTTCCTAATCGATTTGGGAAAAACGGAGCTTGATCACTACGGTAGCAAAATCGAAGCCGT
>DAOWGY010000224.1 GCA_030641695.1 Gammaproteobacteria bacterium | reverse complement strand
TACGGCTTTCTTGAACTGAATTGTCGTTGCACCCGACGACGCTGACTGTTGATAAGGAATTTCGACGCCCTGCTCGATACGGGCTTCCTTCTGGTTCGCCGTGATGACTCGCGGTGTCGATACGATTTCACCGCGGCCTTCGGCCTCCAGCGCGGACAGCTCCAGATCAACGAGGTAGTCCTTTTCGAGAACCGCCAGCGAGAAACGTCCCGCTGCATCCGCAATCGGTACATTGACGTTGTAGCGATCACCGAGATTCGGTACCTCTACTGGCGTAACCGTACCGATCGTGCCGAGATTGTCGATGATGGAATTCACCATCGTATCCGTTCCACTGCCCGAGCCTGACGTGACGATCGCGCCGTCACCGTCGCTGTTCTCGCGGTAGGCAGTAAAACCGAGACGCACACCCAGCTCGCGGCTGAAGTCGTCATTGACGATCACGATGCGTGATTCAATCAGCACCTGCTTGATCGGTACGTCGAGCGTGCGCACCATGCGGCGAATGTCCTGCAGCCTCTCGGCCGTGTCCTGCACCAGTAAAGTGTTGGTGCGATCATCGACAGCAATGCTGCCGCGCTCCGACAACATCGCGTTGCCGCCGGATTCGGCGGTGATCAAACCTGCCAGATCACCCGCTTTCGCGTAATTGACCTGCAGGAATTCGGAATACATCGGCTCCAGCTCGCTAATGGCGGCCTGGGCTTCAAGATCGGCTGTTTCGCGCGCCGCGATTTCCTCAGCGGGCGCAACCATGATGACGTTACCGTTCTGTCGCATGTCGAGGCCCTTGGTCGTCATGACGATGTCAAGCGCCTGGTCCCAGGGCACGTTGCGCAGCCGCAGCGTGACATTGCCTTGCACCGTGTCCGATACAACAATGTTCCTGCCCGACGTTTCGGCCAACAACTGCAACACAGCGCGCGTCTCGATGTCCTGGAAATTCAGCGTCAGACGCTGGCCTTCGTATTCCTTGGTCTCCGAGAACAGGCTCGAACCTTCCTGAATCACGTCCGCTACCGGATTAATCTCGATCGAGAACTCGTTGTCGGACTGGTAGGCAAGTTGCTCGTATTTGCCCTCGGCCGAAATAATGATACGCGTATCCAGATTGGTCTTTAATGTATCGACCGTCGACACAGGCGTAGCAAAGTCCATGACGTCGAGGCGGCGCATGAGTTCCGCCGGCAGCGACGTGTCCTTGAAGATCGCAACTACACGTCCGCCCTCCTGGCGAATGTCGACTGGCGTTGACGGATCCGTCAGGCTGACGATGACGCGGCCGCCACCGTCACGCGTACGACGGAAGTCGACGCTCGAGATAGCGCGGCCGCCCGGTGCCGCATATGAAGGAGAACTGGAGGACTGGGTGCTGGCAAACTGGGTGGAACCAGCATCGTAGTCGCTACCGTCGCCAAGCAGCACGGTTACCGTGTTGCCACTGGCTTTGGTTTCATACGGGACCATGGAATCCAGGTTCAGAACCACACGGGTACGGCCGTTGGCCTCCGCCGTCAGGATCGTAGCGAGCGGTCCCTGGTTGACATCACGACGCCGCTGGCTCAGGCCAAGTGTCGTTCCGGGCAAGTCCAGTGCGATACGCGCAGGGTTCTCGATCGTGAATGCCAGTGGTTCCGGAGCCGTCTCGCTCATGATCAACTTCAGCTCGATGCGGTCTCCGGACAAGGTTTGAACCTGAATGTCCTGCAGCCGGTTGCCTTCCTGTGCGCTTGCGGTGGTGCCCACAAACATCAGGAGCACCGCCTGCGCCAGTGCGGCCATTTGTAATACCAGACCTCGGCGGCCGAAAGTCGGTTTCAATTTGAGCATCATTCCAATTACTCCCAGTTCCATTCAGGCATCAGTCCGAAAGACCAATACCGGCGTCTCTTTCAATATATCCGCCGATTCCGTCAGAAATAATTTCAACCAGATTGATCTCTGATTCCGTGATATCCGTAATACGGCCATCGTTCTGCCCCATGTAGTTACCGGGTATCACGCGATGAATCAGGCCATCGGACGTCTGCACGAGACCATAGACCGTCTCGTTGATGTCGAGCGTCCCCACCATCCGTAACGTATCAAGCGGGAATCCTTCCAGAAATTCGCTTGGGCGGTCCGGCTCGGGGACTACGCCACCGGCTGCTGTTCCTGCCGCTTGCGGCGTATCGGGCACGAACGGCGAGCGAATATTTTCGACATCAGCAACGTAGGGAAATACTTCGTAAGGTGCGATCTCCGGCAGCGGTTCGATACGACCGCCCGGACGCGCCTTGACCTCGTTGATGTAGCTGTCCAGATCGTCCATGTCGCCACCGCAGGCGGCGAGGCCCGTAGCAGCAATAGCCAGCAACAATCCTTTGCGCAGTGTGAGAGAAGCAATCATCGTGAGCCTGCCTCCTCGATGTATCGATACGTCTGAGCAGTAACTTCGATACTCAGGCTGTCGTAAACGTCCTGTTGATCGGGCGTGATGTTGATGTTATGCAGCGTAACGATTCGCGGCAGCGATGCGACGCCACTGACAAATTTCGCGATTTCGTGATAACCACCTGAAAGACGAATTTTGATCGGTTTCTCAGCGTAGAAATCTCTCGGTACTTCCGACTGCGGCTGAAACAGCTTTTCCTGCAAGCCCGAAGCAAGTCCCGTTTGCGATATGTCGACGATCAGGCTCGGAATCTCGGTCTCGCCGGGTAACTGACGGAGCATCGTACCGAACGACTGCTCGATCTGGGCGAGTTGTGCCTTGTAGGCATCGTAGTTCGCAGCCTTGCGTTGTTTGTTCTCGAATGTAATACGCAGCTCCTGCTCCACCGCCTCGGAACGCTTGAGGCTTGGCGCCTTGTCCTTGACGATCGTGAACCAGACGCCGGCAAAAGTAACGGCGAAGAAGACAAGCACGATGACTGCAGCGCGGAAGACCAACGGCCAGCGACCAACGTCGTTGACGTCCAGGCGTTGCAGTTCTTCGACGATATTCATGCGCCACCATCCATGTCATCTTCCGGGCGAAACTGCTTCAGATAGACGACGAACTCGGCCTGCCGTGACGCACCCGCCGTTGTTGTTTCGACGCGCTCCACCTCGGGGTCAGACAGCCAGTCGGATGCGTCGATCTGACGCATCAGGGCGGACACGCGTGTGCTGGACTGAGCGACGCCACGAATCTCGATGCGCGTACCTGTCTGCTTCATTCCGGTGAGATACACACCTTCCGGCAGCTGACGTACCAACTCGTCGAAAAGGTGTACAACCTCCGGGCGGCTCTTCTGCAACTGGTCGATGATTTCCATGCGCGCCAACAAGCGTTCTTTCTGCCGCTCGAGGCCGTCGATCTCCTCGATCGAGCGTTGCAGCTCATTGATTTCTTCGGTCAGCCGACCATTGCGGCGTTCCTGCCCCGAAATCATCTGCGAGTAAGACAGCATCGTCAGCATGATGACCGCGATCGCCGCAAGAACTGCGCCGCCCAGTGCCATGCCGAAGTCGCGTTGGCGTTTCTTGCGTTCTTCCTCGCGCCAGGGGAGTAGATTAATACGTGGCATTAGTCAAAACTCCTCAATGCAAGACCGCATGCGGTGAGAAGTGCAGTGGCGTCTTTGTGCACGCCCTGAGACTTCGCTTTGGATGAAATCTTCATTTGCCCGAGGGGATCGCCGACTTCGGTCGGGATGCCCACGCGGCTCGAGATGACGTCAGCGATGCCGGGGATATTGGCGCAGCCGCCGCACACGACGACCATGTCCGGCTGTTCGCGACCACCACCCGACGCAAGATAGAACTGCAACGAACGACTGACCTGTTGCGTCATGTCGTCGATGAACGGCTCCAGTACTTCGGGCTGATAATTGCTCGGCAAGCCACCTTGTTTCTTGGCGCGACCCGCATCCTCCATCGACAATCCGTAGGTGCGCATGATCTCCTCGGTCAGCTGCTGGCCGCCGAAGTTGAAGTCGCGCGTATAGACCACTTTCAGATCCTGCAGCACCGAAAATGTCGTGCTACTGGCGCCGATATCGACGATAGCTACCGATTGGCCCATACCACCATCCGGAATCTGGTGACTCAGGAGCTGACAGGCATTTTCGAGCGCAAAGGCCTCCACGTCGACAACATGCGCATCCAGGCCCGCCGCATGCACGGCTGCCTGGCGTTGCTCGACGTTCTCGGTACGTGTCGCGACGAGCAGCACGTCCATGAGTTCGGGGTCCTTGTCGTTCGGCCCGACGATTTCGTAGTCGAAACTAACTTCTTCCATCGGGAACGGAATGTATTGGTCCGCCTGGATTTCGACCTGACCTTCGAGGTCTCTCGCGGAGAGACTCGATGGCATCTGGATGACCTTGGTAATGGCCGCGTCGCCGCTGATCGCAACGGCAACATCGGTCGCCTTGGCACCAGCGCGTTTCACGGCGCGACGGATTGCTTCGCCGACAGCCTTGGCATCTACGATCGCCTTCTCGCTGACCGAACTGGGCGGTGTGGGCTCGGCCGAATACGACTCGACGCGATAGCGCTTGCCGCTCTGCGACAGCTCTATCAGCTTGACCGACGATGTCGTGATATCGAGGCCCAACAATGGTTGAGTTTTCTTACCGAAAAGCACGTTTTTTCCCTTCTAAGTCGGTGAGTTGCGAGTCAAAATTAGTCTGGACCTGAGCAAATCGATTTAACTATATATCAATAAAATGTTAAATAAAACGTGACTTTGTTCACGATCCCGGGAACCTATGTTACTGATGCCAGGGTCCTTGTTCCGTGAACTGGTCGTGGTGTCGGCTCCCCGGACCGCCCGAAGATGACATTGGCATTGCAGCCAACGGCCATCGCTCGCTATCATCGGCCGCGGCAGAACAGCCCCGCTTGGGCGTTTGCCATTGAAATGCCACAATCTCTGCACCAGCCGGACACCAGACTACCTATTAATATGGGTATCCAGCGTCGCCTGAATTCGCGGCGTAAGGCCAGAATCACCGGCTCAAGGTCCGTTTGCGGCTGAATCCGGCGACATGACAGCAACTATGCGAAATACCAGAAAGCCGCGGAAACAACCGGGTCACAAGTCCCGACGAGGGCTGTGGCGCGCACTGCTCGTGACCGCCGCGCTGGGTCTCCTCAGCGCGATCGCCGGTGTCGCCGGCGTCATTGGTGCCTATTACTATGTGGCCCCCGGATTGCCGGCCGCCCAGACAATTCGCGACATTCCATTGCAGATTCCGCTGCGAATTTTCAGCCGCGACGGACACCTTGTACAAGAGATTGGTCAGCGTCGCCGCATCCTTATTACTTATGGGGATGTGCCGCCACACGTCATCAACGCATTCATCGCGGCCGAGGACCAACGCTTTTTCGTGCATCCGGGTATCGACTACCGCGGCATCCTGCGAGCACTGTCGCAGCTCGTGCTGAGCGGCGACATCGCGAGCGGTGGCAGCACCCTGACGCAGCAACTTGCGCGCAGTTACTTCCTGTCGCTCGAGCAAACTGCCGAACGCAAATTCAAAGAAGCGTCGCTCGCAGTCAGGATCGAGCAGGAATTTACGAAGGAACAGATCATGGAGCTGTTCCTCAACAAGATGTTCTTCGGTCAACGCGCATATGGCGTTGCTGCCGCCGCGCAAGTTTATTTCAACAAGCCCCTCACTGAACTCAGCATCGCCGAAGCCGCCACGCTCGCCGGCGTATTGCCGGCACCTTCCCGGTACAACCCGGTTCGCAGCCCCGTCAACGCCAGGACGCGTCGCGGCTACGTGCTCGGCCGCATGCTGGACCTCGACTACATTTCGCAAAGCGAATACACGGATGCCATGGATTTGCCCATGGAATCGCGGCTGCATGGCGCAGCAGTGGAACTAAACGCGCCGTACGTTGCAGAGATGGTGCGTCGCGAGATGCTGTCACGCTACGGCGAGGATACCTACACGGCCGGCTACCAGGTTGTGACGTCACTCGACTCGCGGCTGCAGCGGGCCGCTAATTACGCGCTTAGAAACGGTCTTCTCGAATTCACGCGCAGGCGCGGCTACAAGGGACCGATTACCACGATCGAGCTACCACCCGAGCTACCCGGCCTGACGTTCGAGGAATGGCCCGTCGAGACCCTGCAGGTCCTCGATCGGTACGGTCCGGGCGGCCTGTCCGTCGCACTGGTCACCGCCGTCAACGAAAACAACACTGCTGACATTGTGTTTCGTAACGGTGACGCGGCGACCATACCCTGGCACGGGATGAGCTGGGCGAAGCCTCATATCGACCGCGAGACGACAGGACCCAATCCGGAAACTGCAGTGGACGTTGTGGCATCCGGTGACGTCATCTACGTCATGCCGACCGCGGCTGGATTCTGGGCACTCGCGCAGGTGCCGGAAGCACAGGGTGCGGTCGTGTCGGTCGATCCTGCTGATGGCGCCATTTCGAGCCTGGTCGGCGGTTTCGACTTCGCGACCACAAAATTCAATCGCGCGACGCAGGCATTCCGTCAGCCCGGTTCGTCGTTCAAACCGTTCATTTATTCGGCAGCCCTCGAGCACGGCAACACCGCCGCCACGGTAGTGCTCGATGCGCCTGTCGTCATCTCTTCGTCGGAACTGGAAGCCGTGTGGCGACCGATCAACTACAGCGGCCGCTTCTACGGTCCGACGCGCATGCGCGAGGCGCTGGTGCGTTCGATGAACCTCGTGTCCGTTCGTCTGTTGCTGTTCGAAACCGGTATCGGCAATGCCGTGCGACATATTGCGAAGTTCGGCTTCGGTGACGCCGCTTTGCCGCGTAACGGTTCGCTTGCGCTCGGCGGTGGTAACGCATCACCGCTGGACATGGTGCAGGGCTACGCCACGATAGCCAACGGCGGTTATGCCATCAAACCTTATGTCATTGACGCGATTTTTGGTGCCGAAGGAGAAACGCTGTATCGGGCGGACCCCGCGATCGTTTGCGAACCCTGCTCAGCCGAGCCCGCCGACGATTTCACCCTCGAACCGTTCGAAGCAATGACGCTCGAGGAAATGGCCGATATCGCACTCTCGTATCGGCCCGATGCGAGTGTTGCGCCAGAGCTGTTCGCAGATGCGAACGCCGCAGCCCGCACCATCCCGGCGCAGAATGCATTTCTCATTCAGGACATGATGCGTGACGTCGTCCGTCGCGGTACGGGTCGCCGCGCACTCGTACTCGGCCGCAGGGACCTCTCGGGCAAGACCGGCACATCCAATGACCGGCGTGATGCCTGGTTCGGCGGCTTCAACGGTGATCTCGCAAGCGTCGTGTGGGTCGGTTATGACGACGACCTGCCACTGGGGCCAGGCGAAGAGGGTTCACGCACGGCGCTACCTGTCTGGATCGAATTCATGCGATACGGGCTGGCCGGGGTACCCGAGAACCAGATGCCGATGCCGGAAGGTATCGTCTCTGTTTTGATTGCGAGAGACAGTGGCTGTCCCGCGCGTGCCGGACAAAGTAATGTCACTTTCGAAATGTTTCGTGAGGGTCACGTTCCCGAGTGTCAATCGCTCGAGGAGCTACCCGATGTCTTCAACGACCCGACCGGCCTCGATGACGAGGTCGCCGTTGACGAAGAGTCGGAAGACCAGGAAGTTGAAGACCAGAAAGTTGAAGACGAGGAGCAGGAAGAGTCGCTATTCTAGTTTGATGGCCAGGAAGAACAGCAATGGCTCCGGTCGTGCGCGACTCATGGTTGCGCAGGAAGCAGCACGCATCATCGTCGATCACGGTATTCGTGATTTCAGCCTCGCAAAGAAAAAGGCCGCAGACAGGCTCGGCCTCAGCACCCGCGGGTCCCTTCCCGGCAATGCCGAAATAGAACAGGCGGTGAGCGAGCACCTGCAGCTGTTTGCGGGAGAGTCGCATGCGCAACTGTTGCGCTCGATGCGGCAGGCTGCGTTATCGGCGATGGATATGCTTGCGCCTTTTACACCAAGGCTCGTCGGGCCGGTGTTGGCCGGCACCGCCGATGCCAATGCTGCCGTCAACCTACACGTATTCGCCGATAGTCCTGAGGCCGTCGCGTTCTCTCTCGACGAGAGCAACGTCAGCTACCGTCCCTATGAACGCAGACTAAAGAGCCGCCGCGATCGAGCGGAGACTTATGCCGGCTTCGAATTCCATCACGGTGATGTGTCCGTGCAGGCAACCGTCTTCCCGGTCGACGGTATCCGCCAGGCGCCCATCAGTCCGGTCGATGGCCGACCGATGAGGCGTGCCGACGAGAAAGCGGTAAAGAAACTGTTGGAGCGGTCCTAGGACCGCTCCTACGAACTCTTACCGCTTCTCCACCGCGATATAGTCACGCTTGGCCGCGCCCGTATACAGTTGCCGCGGTCGCGAGATCTTGGCGTGTGGGTCCGAGATCATTTCACGCCAGTGCGCACACCAGCCCACGGAGCGGCCGAGTGCAAACATCACCGTAAACATCGACGTCGGTATGCCGAGTGCGCGATAGATAATGCCGGAGTAGAAATCGACGTTCGGATAAAGGTTCTTCTCGATGAAATAATCGTCCTTTAACGCAACCTGCTCGAGCTCGAGTGCAAGCTCGAACATCGGCGCATCCCGGCCGTCGAGACTGGCAATTACCTTGTGGCACATATCGCGAATGATGGTCGCTCGCGGATCGAAGTTTTTGTAAACGCGATGCCCGAAGCCCATCAGCCGGAAGGGGTCGTCCTTGTCCTTCGCTTTGGCAACGTATTTCTTGATCTGACTGGTGTCGCCGATCTCCTTCAGCATTTCCAGCACGGCCTCGTTGGCACCACCGTGCGCCGGACCCCAAAGCGCGGATATACCGGCTGCGATTGCAGAGTACGGGTTGGCGCCCGAGCTTCCTGCCATGCGCACTGTTGACGTCGAGCAATTCTGTTCGTGGTCAGCGTGCAGGATGAACAACAAGTCCAGTGCCTCGGCAGCGACGGTGTCCATCTCGTAGGGCTCCGCCGGCACCGCGAAGAACATCTGTAGCAGGTTTTCGCAGTAGCCAAGGTCGTTGCGCGGATGGACGAAAGGCTGGCCGCTATTCAGCTTGTAGGCTGCCGCTGCGATAGTCGGCAGCTTGGCGAGAATCCGGTGCGAGAATATGTCACGGTGCTCCGGATTGTGGACGTCCGTCGTGTCATGGTAGTACGCCGACATCGAGCCCACGACAGCCGATAGCATCGCCATCGGGTGCGCATCGTATCGAAAGCCGTTGAAAAACTTCAGCATGCCCTCGTTGAGCATGGTGTGCCTGCGGATCGTAGAATCGAAGGCGTCGAGCTCAGCCGTGTTCGGCAGCTCACCGTACAGCAGCAGGTAGCAGACCTCGATGAAATTGGAGTGTGCAGCGAGCTGCTCGACCGGGTAACCCCGGTACATCAGGACGCCTTCCTCACCGTCGATGAATGTTATGTCCGACTTGCAGCTGCCCGTCGCCACAAAGCCCGGATCGTAGGTGAATACGCCCTGTTCGCGGTACAGGCGGCCAATGTCTACAACATCGGGCCCCGTTGTGCCTGTGTGTGTCGGAAGCTCCAGCTCATTACCGCTGGGAGAGATCAGTCGAAACGCATCGTTACTCATGGCCATCCCTTCGTTAAAATCGGCCACTCAGGATACCAAAGCCACGCCCGCTGCGGCCTTGCAGTTCGCAACGATATCAGTACGTAGTTGCCGCTATACGCGGCCGGGGAATCT
>DAOWGY010000046.1 GCA_030641695.1 Gammaproteobacteria bacterium | reverse complement strand
GTACATCTACCGTCGTGATGTGGACCCGAACGCGCGCATCCTTGTCCTGGACAACCACGACGACTTCGGCGGTCATGCGCAACGTAACGAGTTCACGCTCGATGGCCGTACGTTTATCGGGTATGGCGGCACGATGCTCATGGAAGCGCCAAGAACGTATCCCACCACCGCCAAACAGGTGATCCGGGAGCTTGGCATCGACACCGACCGCCATAGCGAGTTTTACCATGAAGGCCTGTTCGGGTCGCGCGGCGTCGGTCGCGTCAGTTTCTTCGACAAGGAAACCTTCGGGAGAGACTTTCTCGCAACCGGCGAGCATGGTTTTAGTGAGTCGATCGATGACGCGCCGTTGTCAGCATCGGCAAAGGCGGAGCTCGAACGACTGTACGCCGACGAAGAAGACTACCTGGCCGGCATGACACTGGCCGAGCGTCGCGCTGTGCTCGAGTCTCACAGCTGGCGTGATTACCTCGAGAAGTTTGCCGGGCTCGGCGAGGAAGTGCTCGCCTTCGTGCAAAAGTGGCCGCACGGCGTCTGGGCGATTGGTGCAGATGCATTACCGGCCTGGATGGCCTGGAACGAGGGTTACCCGGGGTTCGCTGGAATGGACCTTGGGCACGACGACGAAAGTGGCGGTGAAGAAGGTGGTGGAGGCTTTTACTTCCCTGACGGCAATGCGTCGATTGCCCGCTTGCTGGTCCGCAAGCTGAATCCCGAAGTAGCACCGGGCGGCTCGATGGAGGATATCGTAACCGCGCGCTTCGACTATTCCGGGCTGGATCAGCCTGAGAATCTCACCCGCATTCGACTGAACAGTACGGTGGTTGGTCTGCGTCACCAGGAGGGCAAGCTCGACGCCGATGTTGACGTAACGTACGTGAGCGGCGATCAGGGTCGGACGTTGACGGCAAACAAGGTTGTCTGGGCCGGCTACCATTCGATGCTGCCGTATATCTGTCCCGATGTGCCGGAGGATCAGGTCGCAGCGCTGGCCAGCTCTGTGCGCGCGCCACTCGTCTACACCAACGTGCTGATCCGCAATTGGCGCAGCCTCGTCAATCTCGGTCTGCGGCGAGCCTATTGCCCCGGCAGTTTCTTCCAGACCGTGATGTTCACGCACCCGGTGAGCATGGGCGATTACCGCTTTTCCCAGTCGCCCGATGAGCCCGTCGTTTTGCACCTGCAGCACATTCCGTTAGCGCCGGGATTGCCGGCGCACGAGCAGTTCCGGGCAGGGCGTCGGGCCTTGCTCGGGACTGCGTTCGAGACGTTCGAGCGCAATGTGCGCGAGCAGCTGGATCGCATGCTGGGCCCGGGCGGGTTCGATCCGGCGCGTGATATCGCAGGCATAACGGTCAATCGATGGCCACACGGCTACGCGTACTCGGTTGATGCTGAGTCAGGTGACGTGGCCTGGTGGCCGAAGTGGTGGCGACACGAACACTGTCCGTGGGTCGATGCGCGGCAGCGCGTCGGCAATATCGCGTTCGCCGGTATCGACGCCGCGTCCAACGCCATGACCGAATCCGCAATTGAAGAGGCACACCGGGCCGTGCACAGCATGATGACAAAGACCGCCGGATAAGCATCCTGATGGACACTGTCGTCCTCACTTGCGGGCGAGATACCGATATACGGGCCAGGACACGGCCACCATTGCCACTGCATACAACGCGGTCTCCCTCTCGGCGTATGCCTGAAACAAGGTAACAATGGTCCATCCGATCAGGCACACGATGGTACTGTAAGGATGGCCCCACGCGCGGTACGGGCGCTCGCCATCAGGCTCGCGCTTGCGCAGGATAAGAACGCCGACGATCATTGCAAGGTAAATGGGTACAAAGAAAAACACAGATAGCAACAACAGGAATTCAAACCCACCGACCAAAATAAGGCTGACAGCGAGTAGCCAGGTAACCATTATCGCGAAGACAGGATTACCGCCCTTGCCGACCTTTTGCGCTCGCTGCGTTGCAAGGCCATCCACCGCGAGCGCCTGAAGAATTCGCGGCCCACCCATATATTCCAGGTTCTGATGACTCAGGAGAATCAGGATGGCGGCAATGACGATTATATTGCCAGCCGCTGGAAAGGTGGCAAGTTCAAGTGCATGCGCCAGGGCCAGATCGCTGCCCGCCAGCGCGGCCAGGCCTGCGCTTTTCACCAATGCGACATTCATCAACATATACAATGCGATCACGATAACCATGCCCTTTATGCAAGAGCGCGCTGCAGTTCCTGCGCCACCCTTGATTTCGCCGCTAAAGTAAGACGCATAAAGCCATCCGTCGTACGTGAAAATGATCGTCGCGATCACCAGGCTCCAGCCGCTGAGTGCATTGTTCGCTGGCATCAAATCCGTCGTACCGGTTAGCGGTGTTTCTACAAAAAACAGCAGCAGCGACAGTCCGACAATGACGAGCCCGATCAATGACGTCGCAAATTCCTGAATCAGGGCACCCAGACTGATTCCGCGAAACTGTATGGCGGCGAAAACCGTCGTCACAATCACAGCGAGTGATGTACTCCTCGCGGCCGATTCAGGATAGAGAATAGCAACGAACTCCATGATAACCACCGCCTTCAATGCGAGGTCTGCAGCGAAGCTCAGCCAGTCAACCCAGCCGATAACGAATCCGGCGTAAGGACCATATGCGCGACGAATGAGTGAGTAGGGGCCGCCGGACCGCGGCGTCATGCCAAGCAATTCGGCGGTTACAACGGTGCTCAATAAAACGAATAGGCCGCCAAAAAACCAAAGTGCAAGATACAGGGTTGGCTCGGATACCACCTCGGCGATTTCACCGGGACCGCGCAAGATGCCGAGACCAATGACGCCGCCAACGGTTACGGCGAGTACGAGTCTGCTCGGTAGTGCCGGTGTCAGATTATCATTGGTCACAATTAGTGACTAAAAGCCCGCTACGCCGCTTGGATACGCTGCCGCATCACCTTCTGAGTGACCGTGTTTCTCGACGTGCCGGATTGCGTCTTCCATGATCTGCAGCCCTTCACGAAGCACGGATTCCTCCATGTTGAGCGCGGGATACATTCGAATCGTGTCCTGGCGATCGGAGATCGCCCATACGCCGTTCTCGAGCATCTTTCCGCGCACGGCCCGCGCTGTCCACCAGTCCTTTTCGTCTTCCCCAGCAGACTCGGGCTTGCCAAAACTCGCGCCGAGCAACAAGCCGTTGCCGCGCGCCTGGCGCACGATGCTGTACTTCTCCCATTCGCGCATGATTCCGGCTGCGATATTACCGAGCCGTTTCGCATGTGCCACGATGTGGTCGCGTTCGAAAATTTCCAGTGTCCTGATCGCTGCGGCGCAACCTGCAGGCATTCCGGCAAATGTCGAGCCGGATGCGAATTCAGTGTTGTCACCCATTATTTGGTCGCGCGCGGAGATTCCACAGAGTGGTGCAATGCCACCGGACAGGTTCTTTCCGTACACGAGGATATCGGGCACGACGTCATAGTGTTCGATGCCCCACATCCGGCCCGTGCGACCCAGTCCGGTCAGCACTTCATCAGAGATCATCAACCAGTCATTCTTGTCGCAGATGTCGCGAATGCCCCTCAGGAATTGCGTCGATGGTATCCAGTTGCCACCTTCGGCGAGACCCGGCTCGACGAGTACACCGGCGATGTTGTCACGTGCCGCGATGCTGGAAGGAATGTGGTTATCCAGGTACCAAAGGCAATACTCGGTGTACTGTTGCTCACTCATCCCGGCCGGAATTCGCTCACTGTACGGGTAGGGCGCCTTGATAACGCCGCCGCCCCAGCCTTCGAGATAAGTGCTGTAGCTGCCGTTGAGCCCGCTCATGACCTTTGTGGCGAGCCCCATGCCGTGGAAGGAAGAACTGAATGTGATGATGTAGCGCCGCTTCGTATGGGTGAGCGCCAGGTGGACAGCGGCTTCGGCCGCCTCGGTACCTGACACTTCGTAATTTGTTCGTGGCAGCGCCTTGCCCGGCATGATGTCGGCGAGCATCTCGGCCAGGTCGTAGCGCAAGGGGTGATCATAATGGAAGCCATACCGCCGGTTGGCGGCCTCTACGGCCTCGAGAATTTCGGGATGGCAGTTGCCGAGCGGGTTTGTCGCCCAACCATTCTGGAAATCGATGTAGCGTTTGCCGTCCAGGTCCCAGACGAAATCGCCCTCCGCCTTGTCGATTACGATCTGCCGTACCGAACGAAAGCCGCGTTGACCTGCTCGCTCCAATTCAGCATCGAACCTCAACCCATTCTTGAAAAGTGGAATGCCGCGTTCGAGTGCCGCGCGCGTTTTGGGACCCGG
>DAOWGY010000298.1 GCA_030641695.1 Gammaproteobacteria bacterium | reverse complement strand
GGCGCCCGGCATCGTGGCGCCGGTACCATAGCCGGTCACCCAGTAGTCGAGCCGCCGGCCCGCGAAATCAGTGAGAATCTCCGGGCCCGTCGTGTTGGCATGGTAATCGGGGTTGGCGGGATTCTCGAACTGGCGCGCCAGGAACCAGCCATGCTCCCGCGCCAGCTCTTCGGCCCTCTTCACCATGCCCGTGCCGCGTTCGGCGGCCGGCGTCAAAACGACCTTCGCGCCAAGTCCGCGCATGATCTTGCGTCGTTCGACGGAAAATGAGTCCGCCATGGTCGCAACGAACGGGTGCCCTTTGGCGGCACATACCATCGCCAGCGCAATACCCGTATTGCCGGACGTCGCCTCGATGACGGTCTGCCCGGGCTTCAGCGTACCGCGCTGCTCGGCATCGATGACGATTGCGAGGGCGAGCCTGTCCTTGACCGACGCCATCGGGTTGAAAGACTCGACCTTGACGTACATCTCGACGTTATCGGGCGCCATTCGATTGAGGCGCACGATCGGGGTATTGCCGATCGTCTGCAGAATATTGTCGTAGATCATCGCTTATTCCTTGTTATTGGCTGTGTGCATTATTCTGTATAGCAGAAACTGCGCCGATTGCATCAGCTGGCGGCACCCGTACAGGCCGCATTTCTCGGCCATTATAACGCTGTGTTATATGTAATCCGGGAACGGCCGGAATTATGTGCATAAAGTCGTCGCGGGCTCCGATTCCGCCGCAGGCTTAGACGAATGCGTTATTTGTGCGGATTTCGGAAACGATCGCTCATATCCGTGGTCATATCCTGAAATCGCGCGAGTTGCTTCGTTTGCTATGAAATTACAACAACTCAAGTACTTGCTGGCGATCGTCGACAACGGGCTGAATATTACAGCCGCGGCGGATCGGCTGTATACGTCTCAGCCGGGGGTTAGCAAACAGCTGAAGCTCCTCGAGGAGGAGCTTGGCTTGCAGTTGTTCACGCGCAAGGGCAAAAGCCTCGGCGGCATCACGGCCGCAGGCCAGCAAGTAATCGACCGCGCTCGCGTCATCATGCAGGAGGTGGAAAATATCCGCAGCCTGGCGTCGGATTACTACCATGAGGAAGAAGGCACGCTGTCGATTGCGACGACGCATACACAGGCACGCTATGTGTTGCCGGACGTAATACGGGAGTTTCGCAAACGCTATCCGCGTGTGAGCCTGAATCTCCACCAGGGCACGTCCGAACAAATCGCAGACATGGTCGCCGCGAACGAGATCGACTTCGCCATTGCGACCGGATCACATGACCTGTTCGCCGACCTGTTGCTCGTACCGAGCTACCGCTGGGACCGCAAAATACTCGTTCCCAACGAGCACAACCTTGCGCGTCTGGATCGCAAACCGACGCTGCATGACCTGGCGAAATTTCCGCTCGTCACCTACGTCTTCAGTTTTGGCGGACAGTCCTCGCTCAAGAAGGCCTTCGCGAACAAGGGACTGGAACCCGACGTCGTGTTCACGGCCCGTGATGCGGACGTCATCAAAACTTACGTACGAATGGGCCTGGGTGTCGGAATCGTCGCCAGCATGGCCGAGGACTGCGACGATAAGAAAGACCTGACGGCAATCGAGGCCGATGGACTGTTCCCGCGCAGCACGACCTGGATTGGTTTCCGCAAGGACGCCGTAATGCGCCGCTACATGCTCGATTTCGTGCAGTTGTTCGCGCCACATATCACGTCGGATCAACTCGAACAGACACGACATGCCCGTTCTCAGGATGACATCGACGGCCTGTTCGCGAGCGCGGACCTGCCGTTGCGTGGCGGCTGCTCCGAGGACATGCCGATTGCAGCCGCGAGGAAAGTTGTCGGCGCCTGATTCAAGTCCACTCAGTAGATGCGAATGCCGCCGTGGCGCTTGCGGCTGCGGTGATCGACCCACCATAGGCCAACGATGAATCCGGCGATCAGGCAAGCACCGATCGCACCGATGACCCAGCTGTACGGCAGACTGTACTGGTAGCGTTCGGCCCGGCTCAGGTACGAGGCGTTTTCCTCCTCGAGTTCATTGGCTCGCGCCTGGCTGGCATCGAGATTTTCTTGCAGCGCCGACGCATCAGCCTTGAGTGCCGCAATCGCGGCCGCGGGCTCCGCGAATGCCTGCCTGGACTCCTCGAGTTCCGCGCTCAGGCGATCAACTTCGGCCTGAGTCTCGCTGACGACGAGTTTTGCCGGTTTCACGTCAACGATATACGCAGCTTTGACATAGCCTTCGACGCCATCGGGCAACCGAACATGCGCGTACAGCCGGTCGCGCGACAATACTTCGAATTCCTGACCACTCTCGAGTGAGCGGAATGCACGATCGCTCGTATCCTCGGCTTGATGAAGTCCGGGTATCAGCCGATCAGTAATGTATGCCGTCTCGCCTGCCGCGAGCGGCGGCAGCAACAGCGAAAGCCCGATTACAAGACGCATAGAGTATCTCCCTTGCCCGCGGGGAGTTTACTACAGCGCCGTCGGGACTTTGAGATAGGTTCTGAACTTATTGTTCGTACAGCCAGCTCAACAGCGCGACCTGCGCCTCTTCGCCAGGACCGCGATGGACGCCTTCGTGGTTATGCAGCATCACGACGGCGAAACGACGGCCCGAACGCGATTGCAGGTAGCCCGCGATCGCGGACACGTGATCGAGCGAGCCGGTCTTCAGGTGCGCCCGCCCGGTCAATTGTGCATCGTCAAACTTGCGCCTGAGCGTACCGTCGAGCCCGGACAGCGCCATCGAGGCGACGTATTCCGGCATGTACGGCTGACGCCAGGCGTATTCGAGCAATGCGCCGAACTCGCGAGCCGACACGCGCGCGTCACGTGACAGGCCGGCTCCATTGTCGAGCCGGAGCGTTGCCAACTCGATGCCCGTGTCCTGCAACCAGTCCTCGATGACCTTGCGACCTCCGCTCTCGGTGCCAGGCGGCCCGAGCGTTTCCGCCGACAGCGTATAGAGTATTTGTCGCGCCATGACGTTGTTACTGTTCTTGTTGATCCTGGAAATGATTTCCGCAAGTGGCAATGACTTGAACGTCACGATTGGTTCGAGGTCCTCCGGCGTCGTCGTGTTCATCCAGCCGCCCCTGAACTCACCACCCGATTCACGCCACACCGACATGAACAGGCCATAGGTGAACTCGTTGTGGCTGAGCGCGGTTCTGTCCATCGCATATTTCTTGCAACCATTCGGAAAACGGCCGCTGAATATCATCTTGTCGATCGCCTCGTTCGCCGTCACCGTGATACCGCGTTGATAACCACCGCAGTAACCGCGACCCAGTGCGAGCCGATTTTCGACGTGCAGGTTTTCGAGCGGCGGATCGACCCAGACCCGGACAGCGTTGTGCTCGTGATCCGGTTCGAACCAGTAACGCACGACCTTGAAATTCGTGAGTAGCGCATTTGGCGCAACGTTGTACGCGCGCAGCGGCTGGCGGTCGAACTCCGCGGGGTCGTAGCCGTTAACATGGAAGTAACTGTCGTCGATGAGCAGGTTACCGTCGATTTCCTGGATGCCGGCCTGGCGCACGAGACGCAGCATCTGCCAGACCCGCTCGGTAACCATGAACGGATCGCCGTAGCCCCTGATCAGCAAATCACCATCGAGGCGCCCGTCGCTGATCTCGCCAAGTACGTACACTTCTGTGTTCCATTGGTACGTGGGACCAAGTACGTCGAGGCCGACCAGGGTCGTGAGCAACTTCATCGTCGATGCGGGATTCCGCGGCACCTCGTCCTGCCAGCGCACGACAACTTCGCCACTGTCGACGTCTTGTACGTAAACACTCAGCGTATCGTACGGAACCTTGCGAATATCGAGGATGTGCTGCACTGGCTGCGGCAGCACGTTTTCCTCGGCAATGGCTGCTGACGTCAAAGTAATTGCCAGTATAGCGCTGAGTATCGCGCCGTATTTCATATCAATAATTACTCACTCTTCCTGATGTTGGCTCAGTGCCCGTGTCGCCGCCCGGTGCACGATCCAGACGACGCCGGTAATCGCAACGACGGCGATAGCGGCGATCCAGTAGGCGCTGCTTGTGGGCCGTATCTCGCCAGCCAGAATCTGGCTGAAATCGTCCGCGAGCGTGCCAAGATAAACGTATAACAGCACCGCGGGCAACATGCCAATTGCTGTCGCGGCAACGTAGGTTGTCGCACGCACACGCGTAAGACCAAATGCATAGTTGAGAAGGTTGAACGGCAGCACGATCGCGAATCGTGTCAGGAAGATGATATAGAACGACTGCGCGTCGACAGCTTCGTCGAGTGCCTGCAATTTAAGGTTGTCGCCCATGCGCTTTTCAACCCAGGACCGGCCCACCGCGCGACCGACGACAAACGCGCCGTATGCGCCGGCAGTGATCCCGATGAGTGCGTAGGGCAGCCCGGGCAATAGCCCGAACAGCAACCCGGCCATCATGATCGAGATCCAGCCTGGGAAAAGCGCGACCGTGGCAAAAACCACGGCCAGTATGTACACAACAGGCACCGCGACCGGGTGAGCATCATTGAGGTCCGTCAACCGGTCCAGCCAATCAGTCACGGGCATTGCACGAAATAGAATTGCGACGAGCACGAGCCCGATCAAGACAAGGATCCGGTTGATGGCCGCACGGCTCATTTGCGTTGTCGCCGCTGCGGTTTGCGAATTCCGAACGTCCGTATGCGGTCCGCGAGCGTCGTCGGCTTCACTCCCAGCAATTCCGCAGCGCCGTTGGCGCCCGAGACGCGCCAGTTCGTCAGTTTCAAGACGTCGAGCAGATTGTTTTTCTGAAACTCCCGCATCTCCTTTTCGGTAAGAAAGGCTGTGGCCGACACAGTGGCTCCTGACGGGGCCTGATCTGTCAGCGTAAGTTCTGGCAGTGACGCCTCGAGCCTTAACACGTTGCCACGCGACAAAATCACTGCCCGCTCGATGACGTTCTTGAGTTCGCGGACGTTGCCGGGCCAGCCATATTGCCGCAATTTGTTGGCCTGCCCTCGAGTGAGTGTCATCGGTTCGCGCCCGAAGTCTTTGCAGGTTTTTTCGAGGAATTCCTGTGCGAGCTGAATTACGTCGTCGCCTCGTTCCCTGAGCGGCGGTACCTCGACCGGAAACACGCTGAGCCGGTAGAAGAGGTCCTCGCGGAATTTCCCGTCCACGATTTGCTGTTCGAGACTTCGGTTGGTCGCAGCAATAACCCGGACATCGACGGACCTGGTGACGTCATCGCCAACGCGCTCGAATTCACTTTCCTGCAACACGCGCAATAACTTACTCTGCAACTCGAGCGGAATCTCGCCGACTTCATCGAGAAACAAGGTGCCACCGTCCGCGAGCTGAAAGCGGCCGATGCGATCGCGGTGCGCACCGGTGAACGCGCCTTTCACGTGTCCGAAGAACTCACTCTCGAAGAGCTCCTTGGGAATCGACGCACAGTTGACCTTGACCATCGGGCCCTCCGATCGCGGACTCCGGGCATGAATGGCGTGTGCGACCAGCTCCTTGCCTACTCCGGACTCCCCGAGCAGCAGAACGCTGGCCGGCGTGTCAGCGACGGCCTCGACACGCTTGAGCATCTGCTGCAACGCCGGACTGGTGCCGACGATGCGGCCGAAATTCATCGCGACATTGACTTCTTCACGCAGGTAATCGCGCTCATGCTCGAGCTCCTCTCGCAGGCGCGCGTTTTCAGCGAGAGTTTGACGCAAGCGACGTTCCGCCTGCTTGCGTTCGGTAACGTCTTTCGACGCCACGAGCATGCGATCGACCTTGCCCGACGTATCGCGATGCGATATCGCGGACATTACGATGTCGAGTACACGACCGTCCTTCGTGACCATCTGCCGGTCAACGTTATTGAGCTCACCGCGATTGACCGCCTCCTGCAGGCGCGCACCCGAGAGCTTCTTGCGGTCGGCGTCGCTGTAGAAATCCGTCACCGGGCGACCGATGACCTCTTCCCGCGTGTAACCCAGTTTCTGCAACCAATGGTCGGTGACGGTATGGATGTGGCCGTCGGCGTCGAGCGTATGCAGTATCGCCGGTGTCGAGCGATACAGGTCGCGGTATTTGAAGCTTGCACGTGCCTGATCGTCAACCTCGGTGTACATCGCGATCGTGCGGATGAACGCCCCCTGCGGGTCGTATTCGATGATCGCATTGGTGACACAGTCGACGACGTCACCGGTACTCGTCACCAGGCTCACGGGTTTGTTCTCCAGTTTGCCCGTGCGACGCAAAGCTGGACGAAACTCCTCTTCGATCCGCCTCGCACTTTCCGCCGTGACGAAATCGGTAGGGCGGCGGCCAATCATCTGCTCGCGCGTATACCCCATCCGGTCCAGCAACGCGTCGTTGACATCGAGGTATTCGCCACCCCTGCCGAGGGCCGTTGCCATAGCGGGGGCCTTGCGAAACAACCATTGGTAATCGTCCATCTGGCTCATCGCGCGAGTGTATACGACATTTCGTAAAAAAATCTACGGTATTTCGGAAATAACGAAATTCCGTAAGCAGTAAAATAACGTTAACCTATTGTTTTACTGAGTTTTTCAGTGTTGGCACGGCTTGTGCAATAAGGAATGCGTATCTGACATTCACCGCCGCCAAGAAGGCGCCGGTTATCGCACAAGGAGTAAACACCATGAAAAATTACATCGAAGAAGGACTGGTTCTGGCAGGCATGCTTGCCGCGCTACTCGGCGTCATGTTCGTCGCAGCCGCAACATTGTCCTGAGCCGATATCGGTTGCGGGCAGCGAGCCTTGATAAAGGGCCGGCTGACCCTACATCGACATTGTTCGTCGGGGGCGCTGGCGAAAGCGCTACAGAACCCCCTGAGGCGGATCGAGTGACCAGGCTTCTCTCCCCCCGATAGCCCGGTCTGTAAACCGCCTTGTGAAACGCCGGCAGGACGCCGGTTCGATACGGACCCGGAAGGTCCGGCGGCATCCCCCCCTGCCGTTTATGTCTGGGCGCCGGGGTCCGTTCCGTGTCGGATCGGCCCGCTGAATCGATCATCGTTTCCAGCACTCCGGCGCCTTCTTTTTTGGCGCCGCCAACCGTCAGCGATGCGCGCGATCGCGATGGCTCTGTGCACGTTCGGCACGGTTTTTCGAGTTGTGGTTACTGATGCCTTCGCGCACCTTGCGTAACCAGATCCGCGCCCACGCAAACTCGATACCCAGTATGGCGAGGCCAATGGGAATAACGATCAGCCCGGGTCCCGGCGTTACGAGCATGATGACGCCGAGGACGACAATCGTGGAGCCAACCGAGAGAATGGCAATGCGACGTGCGGTCTTGTACGTCAAATGCGCGACTTTGTGGATCATGCTTGCTCCGGGTGGCGAGTCGTTTTAAGGAGATTACCATTGATTCATTACCTATAATCCTAGCGACCTCGTCCCGGTTTCTCACATGCCGCCACATTTCTTTCTGCTGCCCGCCTACTATTTTGTCGTCGCCGACATCGACCGCCTCAGCGTTCGAGCCGAGCCTGCTGTCGTCACCATTACGCAGCAAGCTGGCGGCCGACGCCTGATACGACTGCCGGAGCTCAAATTCGACCTGCACATCCGTACGCATTGTGCTCGTGGTGGCCTGCCCGAATCTGTCTCGATCAGTGTCGCGGACACGAACAGGACGATTCGTGGCGAGGAGTTGCGCGCTGCGTCATCGTTCGAGACGTCGGTTCTTGTTTCGTCGCGACAGCTTGCGCCACTCGCGTTGCAGGAATTCTGCGTCGCCGGGGATTCGGCACAACAGTCGCTGCTCGTGACCACTGCACTGACAGCTCATGTGTCATTGCGATGCGCGAGGGAAGAAGAACAGACAATCGTGTACGACGCGAAGTCCCTGGACATCCGGATCAACTGCAAGATCGCGGCACAATCGCAGCCCGACTGAGCGCTGGGTCAGGAGTCGTCGGGCGCGAGGTTTTGCCGCAGAAATTCGAGGGTCTTCAGCCAGGCGTCATCCGCGAATTCTGCGTTGTAGGCGTTGCCGGTCGGATTCGCAAATGCGTGTTGGGCGCCCGGATAGACATGGATCTGATGATTCTTGCGCAGACGCTTCAGTGCCGCTTCGAACTCCTGCACGGACTCCGGACTGATGCCACGGTCTTCGCTGCCGAAAAAGCCGAGGATCGGCGCGGAGACAGGACGCAGTTTGTCCTCGTCGCCGGTGACGCGGCCGTAATAAATAACCGACGCGTCCAGGTCATCGGGAAACAGCATGGCCGCGTTGAGCGACCAGCCGCCACCGAAACACCACCCCAGCGTAGCGATGCGGGGAGCCCCGGCCGTGTCATTGACGAAAGAGTACGCTTGCTCGATGTTGGATGACGCGAACGTCGGATTTTCCACCGCCCTCAGCATCAGTTGCCTGGCAGCCACGGGGTTGCTTGCCGTTTGACCGCCGAACAGGTCGACGGCCAGTACGATATAGCCTTCACCGGCCAGCCTTTCCGCCATTGCGCGTATATTGTCATTCAATCCCCACCACTCGTGAATCATGATGATCGCGGGCAGCGGCTCGGCCATTTCGGCGGGATATGCAAAGTGCCCGTACACCACCTCGTCGTCCACCTCAGCATAGGCCATGCGCTCGGACAACACGTCACTCTGCGGCTCTATCTCCGCAGCGGCACTCGGTTCAGCGGTATCGTCTGCGTGCTCCTGCGCCATCGCCTCAACATTGGCTTTGGCCGCCGCCTGTTCCTGGGCAGTGGGACCCGGGTCCGCTTTGTCACAAGCGGCAACAGCGCACAGAGCGCCTATCAGGGATGCGACGATTGCGCCGCGCGCCGGTGAACAATCGAACATAGAATGGTCCTGGAGAATTTCGCCAAGAGAATTTTGCCAAGTGTAATCGAAAATGCGGGCCGGTCGAAGGACTCGTGGGCAAAGTGCTGAGCTCAATCACCCCAGTCGTCGTCGTCATCCCATTCGCGCAGCTTACTCTTGTCCACTTGCCGCCACTGCTGTTCGCTCTTCTTCACGTTCTCGATCACCTTTGCAATCACATAGATGATGACGACTGCAATAAACGCAAGAACCGGCCAGAGACCGTCGGGCATCGTTTTGACACCAATGAAACCAGACCAGTGAGCTTATCATCAGTGACATGAACAACGCACAGACAACCGCTTTTAGACGGACGGTCGCGTTCGTGCGCGAGTCACTGCGCGACAACGACATCGATTTCACGAAAGGTCCGATAGGTCGTGCACTCGGGCTGCTCGCAATCCCGATGATGCTCGAGATGTCGATGGAGGCGATATTCGCCGTCGTCGACATCGCGTTCGTTTCGCGCCTCGGCACCGACGCCGTAGCGGCCGTCGGCATCACCGAAGCGCTGGTAACCGTGCTGTACGCCATTGCCATCGGGTTCGGTATGGGCGTCACCGCCATGGTGTCCCGGCGCATCGGCGCAAAGGATCGGGATGCCGCGGCCCGGGTGACCGGACAGGCGATATGGGTCTGTGCGTTGCTGTCCATCATCGTAGGCATAACCGGCGTTATCTTTGCCGAAGACATGCTGCGCATCATGGGAGCGTCGGAGAGTGTCGTCGATCAGGGCAAGGGCTTTACGGCCGTGCTGCTCGGTGGTTCGGCCAGCATCCTCTACCTGTTCCTGCTGAACGCGGCATTCCGTGGCGCGGGCGACGCAACCGTAGCGCTACGTTCGCTGTGGCTCGCCAACGGCATCAACATCGTGCTCGATCCCTGTCTGATCTTTGGCATTGGACCGTTCCCGGAGATGGGCGTCACGGGCGCCGCCGTGGCGACGACCATCGGCCGTGGCATTGGCGTGGTGTATCAACTCTACTATTTGATTCGCGGACGCGGACGACTCTCGTTTCACCTGCGTCACCTGAAAATCGCCGTCTCCCTGATGCATCGCATGGTGTTGATTTCCATTGGCGGTGTCGGCCAGTTTCTTATAGCGACAGCAAGCTGGATCGTCGTCATGCGTATCGTCGCGCTCTACGGGAGCGCGGCGATCGCGGCATACACGATCGCCTTGCGCCTGATCGAGT
>DAOWGY010000320.1 GCA_030641695.1 Gammaproteobacteria bacterium | reverse complement strand
TTTCCATCGCGATCAACCTGTCACGACAACAGCTGATGCATCAGCGGCTCGTCGATGCTGTGTCGACATCGCTCGAAAACACGGCACTGGATCCGGGTTGTATCGAACTGGAAATTGGTGACGGTGATTTTCCGAGCCAACGTCATTCCGAAATAGAAACGCTGCAGGGCTTACGCAAACTCGGCGTGCGCCTGTCGCTGGATCATTTCGGCACTCGCGACGTGTCCTTCGAGTCGCTGGACAACGGCTTCATCGACAGTTTCGTGTTGGACCAATCGCTGATCGCCGACGTCGATGAAAACGATAGCCACCAGCGCATCGTGCGCGCCGCTATCGCGATGGCACAAGGACTCGATATCGAGGTCGCAGCCGAGGGCGTCGAAACAGTCACACAACTCGAGTTCCTGCGCAGCTGCAACTGCGACCTCGCTCAGGGCTTCCTGATCAGCCGGCCCATGGTGCCGGAGAAAGTCGCGGCCATCCTCAGGAGCGAAATCGCGGGCACCAAGTTACTTTCTCGCGGCATGCCGTAGAAGAAAAGCAGGGTCGGACCTCCATAACCGACAGATTCAAAAGAAATTTATTGGCCACAGTCGGTCCCATGACCGCTTAATCGCCGATTTTCGTGGCCAAATCACCCGATTAGCCAATTTGCCCAACACGGGTCCTCTTTAATTCCGCGGTTTTGCGTCAAAATGAACTGATTAAGCGTCCATACCGAACCATCAGGCACAAGAAAACCAGTAGCAACAGTAGCTTATGCTGGTCCGACCCCAGCGCCGCAGTTCCAGCAGGCGCCGAACTGTCCCTCGTTGTCCTCGCCGCATTGGCTGCAGCGCCAGGGCGTTTGTGGGCTTCCCACAGTGGTTGCCTCGTCGAGTAATTGCTTCGCGCGGTCATGATCAAGATCGTTGACGACCCACAGCTCCGGCCAGACCTCGGTGAACGGCATTTCGCCGTAGATCTGGTTCAGGTGTTCGTTTCTGATCTGGCAGCGTATGCCTTCGGCTTCGAGAATGTTCTTGTAGTGATTGATCATCACTACCGTGTCTGCCGACGTTACTTTTTTCATCGCAATGAGCTCAGGAACGCCGTCGGATCTTCGCCTCGCTCGAGTACCTCGACGAGCGCAGAACCGACGATTGCGCCGGACGCGTGCTTGCCGACAGCCGCGACATCGGCAGCCTCGCGGATCCCAAAGCCGGCGCACACAGGAGTGGTCGACATACTGGACACCTTGTCCAGGTAGCTGGCCAGGTCTTTTGGCAGGCCGACGTCTCCGCCCGTGATGCCCGTAATCGTGACCGCATAGACGAATCCGCGAGACGCGTCGCACAGCATTTTTAGCCTTGCGTCCGGGGTGGCCGGCGTGACGAGCTGAATGAGCCCGAGCCCCTGTGCCTCGAGCGCCGAGCGTATCTCGTCGCTCTCTTCGAACGGCAGGTCGGGCACGATGAAACCGCACACGCCGGTCTCGAGTGCCCGCTCGGCGAGCTTATCGTAGCCGAATGCCAACAGCGGATTCAGGTAAGACATCATGACGAGCGGCACACCGAAGCCACCGGCCTTTTCGAGTTCGTCGAATATCCACGCGAGACTGACACCCTTTTTTAACGCCTCGAAACTGGAGCGCTGGATTGTCATGCCATCGGCCATCGGGTCCGAGAACGGAATTCCGATCTCAACGACATCGCCGGCCGTCGCAATCGTATTCAATGTGCTGACGAAGCCTCCAGGCTCCGGATACCCGGCCGTGATAAAAGGTACGAGCGCTGTGCGCCCGTCGTCGTTGGCGGCATGAATCGCCGCACTTATGCGTTCATGCGCCGTCATTGCTACCGCCTTCAGAATTCGCAATTCGCACCGGGTATTTGGTCAGTGTCGGCATGTCCTTGTCACCGCGGCCCGAGTTACCGATCAACAGTCGCTTGCCCGGGTTCTTTTTCGCCCACTTGCGTGCGGCGACATAAGCGTGCGCGGTTTCGAGTGCCGTTAGAATACCCTCCGCTTCGCACAGTTCTTCGAGCGCTTCGAGCGCTTCGTCGTCGCCGGCCGTCAGGTATGTTACTCGTCCGGTGGCTTGCAATAACGCGTGCTCGGGTCCAACGCCCGAGTAATCGAGGCCTGCCGAGATCGAGTGCGTCTCCTGAACCTGACCGTCATCGTCCTGCAGGATTATCGTATAGCTGCCCTGCAGCACGCCCGGCGTCCCTGTCGCGAGCGTTGCGGCATTCTGCCCGAGCCCGTCACCGGTACCGCCCGCCTCGACGCCAATTAATTCGATGTCGTCGCCGAGCAGCGGGTAGAAAAGTCCGATCGAATTTGAGCCGCCTCCCACGCAGGCGAACGCTGCATCCGGCAATGCGCCGGCCTGCTCGATCATCTGTGCGCGCGATTCCTGGCCGATCACGGACTGCAGTTCACGAACCAGGTACGGATATGGATGTGCCCCAACCGCGGAACCCAGCAGGTAATAAATGCCTGCGGGATCGGTGACCCACTTTCTCAAGGCCTCATCGATTGCGGCACGCAGGGTCTTGTCACCCGATTCCACCGGGATGACTTCGGCGCCCAGCCTCTGCATACGATCGACGTTCGGCGCCTGTCGCTCGATATCGACAGCACCCATGTAAACCGCACACGGCAAACCGACTCTTGCGCACGCAGCCGCCGACGCAACGCCGTGCTGGCCAGCACCGGTTTCGGCAATGACGCGCTTTACGCCGAGGCGTTTTGCAAGCAGCGCCTGACCGATTGCGTTGTTGATTTTGTGCGCGCCGGTGTGCGCGAGATCCTCGCGCTTCAACCACACTTCCGCGCCCCAGCGCTCACTGAGCCGGGGCGCGTACGTCAACGCCGTCGGCCGTCCGACCCATTCGCGCAGCTCGCGCTGATAATCGGCCTGAAAACCGGCGTCGTGCAAATGTTCTTTGACGCCGGCTTCGAGTCGTTCGAACGCCGGAACCAGTGTCTCCGGAACATAGCGCCCGCCGAACGGGCCGAAGCGGCCGCGTTCATCCGGAAGATCGCCGTTGATCGAAGCCTGCAGCAACGCGTCAGCTTCGCCGGCCTGCAACAAAGAGGTCATGCGTGGTTCTCCGCGGCACGTGCCGCAATTATGAAACTGTGAATAAGGTCCGGGTCCTTCTGCCCTGGCGCGGACTCGACGGCACTCGACACATCGACGCCTCGCGGATTGACTGTCTGAACCGCATCGGCGACGTTTGCGGCGCTCAGTCCACCCGCGAGAATCATGTTGCCTCGCGCGGCGATCAGCGCCGCGCGCTCCCAGTCGACCGTCTGGCCCAGGCCGCTGTTCCTGCCTTCGTATAGAAAGGTGTCTGGCAATGGTTTGTCGAGCGCCGGGTGCGCCTCACGAATGACGGGCCAGCACTCGATGTCGTCCGGCACGTCGAGTGAATCGAAATCGTCGATGTCAGTTTGCAGCACGTCGGGTGCGAATGTTTCGAGCACTGCAAGCCACTCCTCGTTCCCGGGATGCCGCATGACGGCGACGCGTCGCACGTCCTGGCCCACGCCTGCCGTCGCATCCCGCGCTTCGCCGGGCGTCACGCGCCGTACCGACTCTGCAAAGACGAAACCCACAGCGTCAGCGCCGGCGGTAATCGCTGCACTGACATCGGCTGCGTTTCGCAAGCCGCAGATCTTGACGAGCAGGCTCATGCGATCATCTTCGCGCCACCGGCCTCGCGCATCGCGGTAATCAGAGCCGCCGGATCGTCGCTCTTCATCAACGCCGTACCGACAAGCGCCATTCGATATCCGAGCCCGGCGACGGTTGCCGCATCATTGGCCGTCTGCAAGCCACTTTCGGCGACACAACGCGCCGCAGGCAACAGCGGCGCAAGTCGTTCGAGCCGCCCGTTGTCCACTTCAAGGGTGCGCAGATTGCGTGTGTTGATACCGACCAACAAACTATCCGCCTTTGCCCGGTCACGATCGCTCGGTTTCTCAAGCAGCACTATCGTGCGCGCGAGGTCGTTTTCGTCGAAGGACTCGAGCAATACAAACATGTCGTGCTCGTAGGCAGCGTCGAGCATTGCGCGCAATTTCGCGTCCGACAACATCGTGATAATCAGCAACACGCCACTCGCTCCTGCTTTGCGCGCCTCGAGCACCTGCACGGGATGCACGATGAAGTCCTTGCGCATCACCGGGGTGCCGGGCACTGCAGCCACAACCTCTTCAAGGTGGGCCAGGTTGCCATCGAAACGGCTCGGCTCGGTCAGGACAGAGATCGCTGCCGCACCACCGCTCGCATACTTCTGCGCCTGATCGCCGCGATTCAGGTCGGCGCCTGACAACGCACCCTCGGCGGGCGAGCGCCCCTTGATTTCCGCAATGACGTCGAACGCGCCCAACTGCAAGGGAACAACGGGCTTGTCTAAGTCGCTGGCCCGCATCGTCCCGACATTGGCCGCGCGCTCCGCGGCGCTTGTCACCATTTGTTGCAGAAAATCACTCATTACTTGCGAAGTGCTCCCGTATGCGCTCGAGCAGTGCCGCTGCTTTACCACTATCGATAGCGGCACTGGCGATTTCGACGCCGTGCATTGCGTCCCTGGCTGTGCCCTGAACTTCGAGGGCTAGCGATGTGCTCATGACGAGTGCGTCACGGTGTGCACCGGTATCATCGCCATTGAAAACGCGAACGAGCTCATTTGCGTTGTGCTCGGCGTCACCACCGGCGAGATCGCCAGGCGCACATCTCTCGAGTCCATAGTCCTCGGGTGTGCGGGTTGTCCGCGTAACCTTGCCATCGTGTACGTCGAACAGCTCGAACGCGCCAACAGGCGTTGCCTCATCCCAGCCCGGCTCGCCGTGCACAACGAAAGCACGCTCGATCGACATGCCGGCCAGC
>DAOWGY010000302.1 GCA_030641695.1 Gammaproteobacteria bacterium | reverse complement strand
GAATTCCATCATTCCTCGGGCCGGGGCAGATCGGCCGCATAACTTCGTTGCGATACCTCGACAGACCTATGGGTATGTTGTCGCCACCGCGCCTCGTTCTTCGACCGATCTGCCTCCGGCGCAGTCGCGAAATAATGAATCGGAGGCTCCTTTGGAGTGTTGGTTGACCAACCTGCTAATATACGCCGCCCTTCAACACCGGCGCAAAGACGGCTACTGATGACACCGACAGACAGCAGCACCATTGAGACGATGCTTCCCGCTGAAAGGCGTGCGGTGGGTATCATTGCGCTCATCGGCATGCTGCGCATGTTCGGCCTGTTTACGCTGTTGCCGGTACTGTCTTTGTATGCGGCAAGCCTCGAAAGCGCGACGCCGATCCTTATCGGGCTTGCCGTGGGCGCCTATGGCCTGACGCAGGCCGGCCTGCAAATACCCCTCGGGGCGCTTTCGGATCGGATCGGCCGGGTTCCGGTGATCATCGGCGGGCTTGCGATCTTTGCGCTGGGCAGCGTTCTCGCCGCCTACAGCGACACGATACACGGCGTCATCGCCGGCCGTCTGTTGCAGGGCGCCGGTGCGATTTCTGCGACTCTGACCGCACTGATCGCGGATGCGACTCGCGACGGCGTGCGTACGCGCTCCATGGCCGTGTTCGGAATCGGCGTCGGCGGCGCATTCATGATGGCAATGATTTTCGGGCCGCTGTTTTCCGCCAGGTATGGCGTGCCGGCGCTGTTTTTGTTCGGCGCCGCGCTGGCGGTCGTTGCAGCGACCCTGCTGCTGGCACTGCCCGACGATGTCCAGAGACCTGCAGCACCGCGGCAATGGGACTTCAGTCGCGCGTTCCGGCCGGAGCTGTTGCGCGTCGATATTTACGTATTTCTCCTGCACGCGATATTGACGGCAAGCTTCGTCGCTTTGCCATTTCTGTTCGTGGAGCGGCTCGAGCTCGCCGTGACGGATCACTGGAAAATGTATGTTGGCGCGTTGTTGCTGTCTCTGACGGGCACGATTCCGCTGATCATCCGCGATGAGCGCCAGGGCAAGGGCGCCACGATCGGTATCGCTGTCACACTGCTACTCGCCGGACAGCTCGTGCTGACCTTCGCCGGATTCGCCGTGATGCCGGTGTTCGCGGGCCTCGTGCTGTTCTTCGCTGGATTCAATTTCCTCGAGGCGGGGCTGCCGGCCCGGCTCTCGCTCATCGCTGACGACGACTCCCGCGGCGCCTCTCTCGGCGTGTTCGCGAGCGCGCAGTTCTTCGGTGCCTTCGTCGGCGGGCTCATCGGCGGGCGGTTTCTTGCGGCCGGGCGGCCGGCAGACGTGTTTTTCGTCTGTGTGCTGCTTGCGGCGATCTGGCTGGCATTGCAGAGCTTCGGGCGCTTCCGCGCCGCGTAGCTGTTGGAGCGCTTCTCGAAGCGCGACTGGTTGCGGGCATCGGCGATGCATTTTTCTCGTCATGGCTCCCTTCAGTCCGCTTTACTTCCTCGAAAAAGCATCCCCGCTGCCCGCTTGAGCGGTCTTTGGAGAGCCCCAAAGAGGCCAAACCGGGATTTTCCGAGAATCGCCACCCGCAGCACAGATTTGGGGGTGGTATTTGGGTGCGCAGCCTCTACAATATGTGCCCCCTCGAGAGGGATAAAAGAGCAATCGCGCTTCGAGAAGCGCTCCAACACGCGCTTTGAGAGGCGCTCCAACAAGAGAAGTGTTATGGCCCGTGGAATCAACAAAGTCATCATCGTCGGTAACCTCGGGGCGGACCCGGAGACGCGTTACATGCCGAGCGGCAGTGCCGTGACCAATCTCTCGGTCGCCACCAGCGAGCAGTGGAAGGACAAGCAGTCCGGCGAACAAAAAGAGCGCACGGAGTGGCACAAGGTAGCGATGTTCAATCGTCTGGCCGAAATTGCGGCCGAATACCTGCGTAAAGGCTCGCAGGTCTACATCGAAGGCAAGCTGCGCACGCGCAAGTGGCAGGATCGCGACGGCAACGATCGCTGGACGACGGAAGTCATCGCCGACGAGATGCAGATGCTCGGCGGTCGTGGCGGCGGTTCGGCACCGATGGCATCAGACCCCGGACCCTCGAGCGCGCCACCGCAGCCACCGGCTGACGATTTCGACGACGACATTCCTTTCTAGTTCAAGCGATAGACGGATCGGTTTTTCACGCGCGCGGCAGCTGCTGCTGATCTGCGCGCGCTTTCATTTAAGGACAAAAGAAAATGGGTGCATTCAAGGAACCGCACGGCGGAGAACTCAAGAATTTGTATCTGCCGGCCGACGAGGCCGCGGCAGAGAAACAAGCGGCGCGTGAATATGCGTCGTGGGATTTGACCGAGCGCCAGTTGTGCGATCTCGAGCTCTTGTTGAACGGTGCGTTCTCGCCGCTCGAGGGCTTCCTCGGCAAGGATGACTACGAGTCGGTCCTCAAGTCGATGCGCCTGGCGTCGGGCGTGTTGTGGCCCATGCCGATCACGCTTGATGTCAGCGAAGAATTTGCCGGTGGCGTCAAAAGCGGCGAACGTATCGCGTTGCGCGATCTCGAAGGCGTTGTTATCGCGACGCTCGACGTTGGAGACATCTGGTCACCAGACAAGAAGATCGAGGCAAAGGGCGTCTATGGCACGATGGACGAAGCGCATCCGGCCGTTCACTACCTCAACAATATCGCCAACCCGGTTTACGTCGGCGGCACATTGCGCGGCGTTGAGGTGCCGACACATTATGACTTCAAGCACCTGCGTGACGGTCCTGCGGAATTGCGCGAGCGTTTTCGCAAGCTCGGCTGGCGCAAGGTCGTTGCGTTCCAGACTCGCAACCCGATGCATCGCGCGCACCAGGAACTGACGAAGCACGCCGCGTTCGACGTCGAAGCCAACTTGTTGATACATCCGGTCGTCGGCATGACCAAGCCCGGTGACGTCGACCATTTCACGCGTGTGCGCTGCTACGAGCATTTGCTGGATCGCTATCCTGAGCAGACGACGATGTTGTCGCTGTTGCCGCTCGCGATGCGCATGGGCGGTCCTCGCGAAGCGCTGTGGCACGCGATCATCCGCAAGAATTATGGTTGCACACACCTGATCGTCGGCCGCGATCATGCAGGGCCCGGCAAGGATTCGAAGGGCAACGACTTCTATGGTCCTTACGACGCACAGGAACTCCTCAAGGAACACCAGGAAGAACTCGATATCTCGATGGTGCCGTTCCGCATGATGGTGTACGCAGAGAATCGCGCGCAGTACATACCTGTGGACGACGCGACCGACGACGATCACGTGCTCAACATTTCCGGCACGGAATTGCGCCGTCGCCTCGCGGAAGGCCTCGATATCCCGGACTGGTTTTCGTTCCCCGACGTTGTTGAGGAACTCAGGCGCACACATCCGCCGCGACACAAGCAGGGCTTCACGGTGTTTTTTACCGGCCTGTCGGGCTCCGGCAAGTCGACCATTGCCAACGCGCTGATGGTGAAGCTGATGGAGACGGGCGGCAGGCCGATCAGCCTGCTTGACGGCGATATCGTGCGCAAGAATTTGTCGAGCGAACTCGGTTTCTCGAGGGAGCACCGCGATCTCAACATTCAGCGTATCGGCTACGTGGCGAGCGAGATCACGAAAAACGGTGGCATCGCAATTTGCGCACCAATCGCGCCCTATACGTCCACGCGCCGCATTGTTCGCGACGTGATCAGCCCACTCGGCGGCTTCGTCGAAATTCACGTGTCTACGTCGATCGAAATATGTGAGGACCGCGATCGCAAAGGGCTGTATGCAAAGGCCAGGGCCGGCATCATCAAGGAATTCACGGGTATCAGCGATCCCTACGAAGTACCCGAGAATGCCGAGATGGTCATCGATACGGAGAACATCTCGCCGGACCTCGCGGCGCACCGTATCCTGGTGAAACTGGAGAGCATGGGGTTCATTCGGTAGCTGTTGGAGCGCTTCTCGAACCGCGACTGAGGTTTAGCCCGATCGCGCTTCGAGAAGCGCTCCAACGGGCGCGCGATCCGTATTGTAGAATAGCGGGCTTCGTCGCCAGGACCCGGAATTGGCCAACAAACTCTTTATAAAGACCTTCGGTTGTCAGATGAACGAGTACGACTCCGAGAAAATGGCGGACGTGCTGCGTGAATCACATGGTTATGAGCTGACGGAAACGGTCGGGGAGGCCGACCTGCTGCTCGTCAATACCTGTTCGATTCGCGAGAAGGCACAGGAGAAAGTGTTTTCCGAGCTGGGCCGCTGGCGTTCCATCAAGGAAGGTCGCGACGGCGTCATGATCGGCGTTGGTGGCTGCGTCGCGAGCCAGGAGGGCGACGGCATCACGAAGCGGGCACCGTTCGTCGATCTGGTGTTCGGACCGCAGACTTTGCATCGTCTGCCCCAGATGATCGACGATGCGCGACGCAGACACGACTCGGTGGTCGATATCTCGTTTCCCGAGATCGAGAAGTTCGACCGTCTGCCGGAACCGCGCGCCGACGGGCCCACGGCATTCGTGTCGTGCATGGAAGGCTGCAGCAAGTACTGCAGTTTCTGTGTCGTGCCGTACACGCGCGGTGAAGAAATCAGCCGGCCCCTCGACGATGTCATTGCCGAGGTTTTCAAACTCGCGGATCAGGGCGTTCGCGAAGTCAATTTGCTCGGCCAGAATGTCAATGCCTATCGCGGCCCGATGCATGATGGTTCGATTGCCGATCTCGCGACACTTATATATTACGTAGCAGCAATCGATGGCATCGATCGCATTCGCTTTACGACGTCACACCCGGTCGAGTTCACGGACAGTCTCGTGCAGGCCTACGCCGAGGTGCCGAAACTTGCCAACTACCTGCACCTTCCCGTGCAGCACGGTTCTGACCGCGTTCTCTCGTTGATGAAGCGTGGCCATACGAAGCTCGAGTACAAGCAGAAGATTCGCAAGCTGCGCGAGGTGCGGCCTGACATTTCGCTGTCGTCGGATTTCATCGTCGGATTTCCCGGTGAAACCGACAGGGACTTCGAAGCGACGATGAAACTCATCGCCGACATCGGCTTCGATCAATCCTTCAGCTTCATTTACAGCGCGCGCCCCGGCACGCCGGCGGCGAGCCTGCCCGACGACACGCCGCTCGAGGTCAAGAAGCAACGCTTGCAGATTCTGCAGGCGCGTATCAACCAGCAGGCCCACGACATCAGCCAGGTGATGGTCGGCACAACGCAACGCGTGCTCGTCGAGAAAACCTCGAAAAAGAGCAGCAGGCAGGTCGCGGGCCGTACCGAGAATAATCGCTGGGTCAACTTTGACGCCGATGGGTCTGTCATCGGTCAGTTCGTCGACGTTGTCGTCACCGAAGCGTTGCCAAATTCCCTGCGCGGACGCCAGATCGGTAGCAAGGTCGCTGCCTGACCCAACGCGTGACTCATTTCCTTTTCAATCTACCCACTTCGCGGTAGGCTGTGAAGAACTACTTTACTAGGTCTGAAGCACCGATCTTGAATGCAGTCCAGATATCTCGGGACATCGTTCTCGAGCCCGCCGACAACAATCGTCTGGCCAATCTTTGCGGCCAGTTTGATGAACACCTGCGGCAAATCGAACGCCGCCTCAACGTTGATATCGCAAGCCGTGGCAATCATTTTCGAATCACCGGGCAACCGGGCGCCGCGCAGCTCGGTAGTAATGTGTTGCATGCTCTGTTCAAGATGACGGACGCGGAGCGCCTCGATCCCGAGCGCGTGCATATGCTCCTGCAGGAGTCTGTCATGAACGATGGCGAACCTGAAAAAACGTCGCCGGATGCTGAAACAGACGACGCCGAGAGTCTCGCAGTCCAGACACGGTTGAAGCTGATCCGGCCTCGCGGTGCGAACCAGACCGCGTACATGAGAAACATGCGTGATTACGATCTCGCGATCGGGATTGGCCCGGCGGGAACCGGTAAGACCTACCTCGCGATCGCAGCAGCAGTCGATGCACTGGAGCAGGAGCAGGTGCGTCGCATCGTATTGGTGCGACCGGCCGTCGAGGCCGGCGAACGTCTGGGCTTTTTGCCAGGCGACATGTCGCAAAAGGTCGACCCGTACCTGCGACCGATGTATGACGCACTTTACGACATGCTCGGCGCGGACCGCGTGACACGACTCATCGAAAGAAACGTTATCGAGATCGCGCCGCTCGCGTTCATGCGCGGGCGTTCGCTGAACGAATCTTTCGTCATTCTCGACGAGGCACAAAACACCAGCGTCGAGCAGATGAAAATGTTTCTGACGCGTATCGGATTTGGCTCGCGTGCCGTCGTGACCGGCGATGTCACTCAAATCGACCTGCCATCCGGGCAAGAGTCCGGCCTGAAAAATGCTGCTCGCATTCTCGATAATGTTGACGGCATTGCGTTCACATTTTTCACGAAAAAGGACGTCGTCCGTCACCTGCTCGTGCAACGCATCGTCGCGGCGTACGAAGCCGACGACAACGACAATCAGTAGTGGGCCTCCGGTTGCAAGTATGATCGTCGACGTGCAGGTCGCGAGTGATGCCCCCGGTATTCCGTCAACCGGCGACATACGACTGTGGGTCGAGCGTGCCCTCGGCGCCGTCGTTGCCGATCGTGATGTGGACGTGTCGGTGCGTATTGTCGATGAACACGAAATGCGAATGCTAAACCGGGACTTTCGTGATCAGGACAAGCCGACTAACGTGTTGTCGTTTCCCGCGGGCGACGTGGCCGGCTTGCCGGCCGACGAATCGCCAGCGCTTGGCGACATCGTCGTTTGTGCCACGGTGGTGGCTGCCGAGGCTGCCGAACAGGGCAAGGCGGTCGGCGATCACTGGGGCCACATGCTGGTGCACGGCGCCTTGCACCTGCTCGGCTACGATCACATGACGGCGCTTGAGGCTGGTGAGATGGAAAGCCACGAGCGGCAGATACTCGCGGATCTCGGCATCGCCGATCCGTATCAAGGAAACTGATACAATCGTTGTCCCGCGACGGGACGATGTGTCAACTCAAGTTCGTCAGCAAAGGTTCAATGAACGACAAACCGCCAAGTACCAGCGGCACAGGGAACACCAGCCTGATCGCGCGCCTCAAGCGCGCGTTCAAGGGTGAGCCCTGGAGCCGCGAAGAAATCCAGGACATCATTCAACAATCCGAAGCCGATATCGATGCCGAGGAGAAGAGCATGCTCGCCGGCGTGCTCGAGGTATCGGAGACTCAGGTTCGCGACGTCATGATTCCGCGTTCGCAAATGGTCGTCATCGACATCGACGAGGATTTCAACGAGATAATCAGGCTCATCGTGGAGTCGGGTCACTCGCGTTTCCCCGTGATCGGCGAGGATCGCGACGAAGTGCTCGGCGTCCTGCTTGCGAAGGACCTGTTGCGGTACTTCGGCAGCAATAATGCTCAGGACGTTCCTGTCCGCAAGTTGCTGCGATCTGCAGTCGTGATTCCCGAGTCGAAACGGCTCAATGCCCTGCTCAAGGAATTTCGGGATAGTCACAATCACATGGCAATCGTCGTCGATGAATATGGTGGCGTCGCCGGGCTCCTGACCATCGAAGACGTGCTCGAGGAAATCGTCGGAGAGATCGACGACGAACACGATCCGGAAGAAGCCGAGTTCATCCGTCCCGAAGCTGATGTTAATGGCAAGTCCTGTTTCGCTGTACGGGCGCTGACGCGAGTCGAGGACTTCAATGAGTTCTTCGAATGTGAACTCAGCGACGAGGAGTACGACACGATTGGCGGTCTCGTCATGCATGAACTCGGCCGTTTGCCGAGGCGCGGTGAGATGATCGAGTTCAGCGGTTTCGAGTTCTCCGTGACCAAGGCGGACAAGCGCCGCGTCGACGCACTCCAGGTGCAACGGATCGGCTCCTAGCTTCCGTGGAACTCAAGGGATCGATATTTCAGTGGCCAGCTGACCGGCCGTGGACCAGCCGGGCGATACTGTTCGTCTTCGGCTGCCTGTTCACCACGGCCTTCGCGCCCTTCGGCCTGTCGTTGCTGGTGCCGATTCTGCTGCTGCCATTGCTGTACGTGTATGTCAGCGCATCGCCGCGCGATGCCGGCTGGCTGAGCTTCTTCTTCGGCTTCGGGCTGTTCCTGTCGGGCACCTACTGGATCTACATCTCCGTCGTCATCTTTGGCCAGGCGCCGGCGTGGATCGCGTTCACGCTCATGCTCGGGCTCGTGCTGATCATGTCCGCGTACCTGTTTGCGACCGGCTGGTTCATCAGCCGCTTCGCCGAGGGTGAGCCGTGGATATTGCTCGTGATCGCCCCGGCAACCTGGGTGCTGATCGAATGGTTACGCGGCTGGGTGTTGAGCGGCTTTCCGTGGCTCGCGATCGGATACAGCCAGATCGATTCAGTGCTCGCGGGCTGGGCGCCCGTGATCGGCATCTACGGCGTGTCGTTCATGACCATGCTGAGCGCGACAGCGGTGCTCGTCGCGTTCATGACGAAGGGCAGGCAGCGCTGGGTCGCGCTCGCACTGATTTTGTTGCCGCTGTTCAGCGGCGGGATTCTGAAATTCGTCGACTGGACCGAACCGTCCGGAGCCCCCGTCCGAAGCACGCTGGTTCAGGCGGGGATTCCCCAGGACGAGAAATGGTTGCCCGAGCGCTTGCAGTCGACGCTCGAGTTTTATCGCGCGGCCGCGTGGCAGGCGCAGGACAGCGACATCATCGTCTGGCCCGAGGTCGCGATTCCGGCGGTCGCCGACCGCGTCGAGCCGTATATCGAGGCCTTGCAGGATGACACGCGGGTGAGCGGCCGCACGATCCTGTTCGGCATCCTGGAGCGGGATGAGAGCCGCGGCGAAGTTCGCCTCTTCAACAGCGTCATGATGGTCGCCGGCGACCGCCGTCAGGTGTATCGCAAACGGCACCTTGTGCCGTTCGGCGAGTATTTTCCCGTGCCTGCGAAGGTGCGCGAGTGGATGCGCATGATGAGTCTGCCGCATAACGATCTCGCGTCGGGCGCCGACGTGCAGCCATTGCTCGAAGCAGCCAACGGTGAAAAGCTGGCCGTCGCGATCTGCTATGAAGACGCCTACGGTGCGGAACAGCTCTACGCGTTACCGGATGCGTCCATCCTCATCAACGTCAGCAACGATGCCTGGTTTGGCGATTCGATCGCTCCGCACCAGCATTTGCAGATCGCAAGAATGCGTTCGCTCGAAGTTGGCCGCGCCACGATCCGGGCAACCAACACGGGCATCAGCGCGTTCATCAGCCACACCGGCGAAATCCTCGAGGTTGGCGCACAGTTCGAGCCTGTGACCCTGACGACGGACGTCGAACCGCGCAAGGGCAGTACGCCATATGCCAGCACCGGCAACAAACCGGTCATCGGCTTTTGCCTGCTGATCCTGGCGGGCTTCTGGCTGCGTAATCGCGCCAACCTCTGAGTCAGCATGGCCGCAGCTGCTGCGAACGTCTGCGTGTTGCTGTACGCTTCCGGTTTTCGTCACCGGACAGCCGAAGAACATCGATGAGCACCGCCTACAATCCCGAATCCGTCGAAAAAACCGCCCGTGACTACTGGCACGAGTCGGGTTGTTTTGAAGTACAGGAAGACGACAGCAAGGAAAAATTCTACTGCCTGACGATGTTCCCGTATCCGAGCGGCAAGTTGCACATGGGCCACGTACGGGTATTCACGATCAGCGATGTCATTGCTCGCTACCAGCGCATGCAGGGCAAGCACGTGCTGCAGCCCATGGGTTGGGACGCATTCGGCATGCCTG
>DAOWGY010000234.1 GCA_030641695.1 Gammaproteobacteria bacterium | reverse complement strand
TCGATCGCGAATTCGTAGGGCGGGAATTCTTCGATCTCGAGCCACTGCGAGCGTGCATCACTGTCAATCACATAAATGCCGTTGGCGAATTCCACAAAAGGTATTTCCGGAAAGCGCGACTGATAATAAGCGGCAAATGCTGCGCGATCCTCTTCCGGACCTGCCAGGGCTGCCTGCTGGACGAGCAATATCGCCAGGATGGAACCGAGGGCTGTTGCTGCTTTTTTCATGCCTGGATCGAGGTCGACGGCGCTTGTCTACCCGAGCACGGTCTCGAGTTCGTCCGTTGCTCCCAGGTTGTCCACCCAGCTGATCTTGAGCATGTCACCGGCTTTGGCGCCGCGAACCTTGCAGCTGAAATAGGGATTTTTCGCGACAGCGGTACTCAAGTTCGCCACCACGATCGGCTCGCCGTTCTTGGTCAATGTCAGCTGAGTAATGTGGTGCATTGGAACTAACGCACCCGTGTCCGGATCCTTGCGCGCACCCGTCTCCATCGGGTGAAGCATCAGAGTTTTGATTTCCGCGATATCACCTGAAAGTTTGGCCTTGACCTTGATCTTGCTCGCCATCACTTGTCTCCTTGATTCGGGCCAACCTCAGCCACCGCAACCACCGATCGTTACCTTGACCTGTTTGGACGTACTGAAAATGCCAGCGTCAGTTTTGACGACTGCCATTACGTCCGAGGTCTCCCCCATTTTGATCCGGCTTGAAATATCTGGCAGCGTCTCCGGCGATATTTCAAACGTAGCCGCCAACGGCCTCGGATTATTTTCGACAACGATGCTGATCGACTCTACATTTTCGAGGGAGGTACTTATTGTCACTGGCACTACGGCACCGTTCTCTGCGATTTCCGGTACCTTCAGCCGGATTTGGTCCGACGCCGTGGTCTGGTCCGTACCCAGCAAGTCAATCATCGCTTGCCCGGCCGCGGTTGACGAGAAGGCTTTTTCGGGCCAGGCGGCGGCCAACAATACCCTGGGCAACGAGGCAAGCGCAGCAAGCGCGATGCCGCCCTTGAGTACCAGTCTTCTGCCTGCATGCATATTTCAGACTCCGCAAATCGACGCTTTGACTACAGTGTGTAAAGGTAGTCGATGATTAAATCAACTTCTTCTGCCGTCAATATCCCGTGGCGGCAGAATGGTGGCATTCGGGTATCCGGATTACGTATCGTGGCGTCGCATATCTGCTCTCTTAGTGAATCCCTTTCCGGGAAGCGTAGTTTCATCGCCAATAGCGGTGGTCCAATGTTCCCCGGTAGCTCCCCGTCATCGATCGTATGACAAGCCAGGCAATTCCCCTTGCTTCTCTCCATCGTCAGGGCTTTGCCCTGTACCACCCCGGCATCGGACGCGGCAACGCCCTGTTGAACCGTCAGGCACAGGAGCACGAACAGGCAGCGACCCAGACGAACTGCCAGCGGTACCCCACCGAAAAAACCACGATCTCTATTAGTCATCAGCCCACTATTGACGTATTGCGCACCTGGATTATTCCACATTCAGGCCTCTGGGCCCTGTGATACGACGAAAGCTCACGCTGCTATTCCAAACCGCGTGCTGAAAATTACGGTTGTGCGGCAGCGTCGAATACATAAGGCTTTCTTATTAATAGGATAACTATTTATTAATTTTCTTATGATACGCCATCGGTTACCGTGCCTGTCAAGTCAACAAGGAGGCACATGACAATGGCGTTGAACCAAACCGGCCGCTACGCGGATCTCGACCTGAATGAAGAGGACCTGATCCGGGACGGCAAGCACGTACTTGTCGCCTACCACATGAAGCCGAAAGCGGGTTTCGGTGGCTTCGTCGAGACGGCGGCGCATTTTGCCGCAGAGTCGTCGACCGGCACCAACGTGGAGGTTTCCACGACGGATGCTTTTACGCGCGGCGTCGACGCCATCGTTTACGAGGCGGACGAGAGCCGCGAGCTGATCAAACTCGCCTACCCGGTCGAGTTGTTCGACCGCAATATCACCGATGGCCGGGCGATGATCGCCTCATTCCTGACGCTGGCAATCGGTAACAACCAGGGCATGGGCGACGTCGAGTACGCGAAAATGCACGATTTCTACTTCCCGCCCGAATTCCTGCGGCTGTTTGATGGTCCGGCTACGACCATCGCAGACCTTTGGCGCGTGCTCGAACGACCGCATGTCGACGGCGGCTTCATTGTTGGCACGATCGTCAAGCCGAAACTCGGCTTGCGCCCTCGACCGTTCGCGGACGCATGCTACGACTTCTGGCAGGGCGGCGACTTCATCAAGAATGACGAGCCACAGGGCAACCAGACCTTCGCACCGATGAAAGAGACGATCCCGCTGGTTGCGGACGCTTTGCGGCGTGCACAGGACGAGACCGGTGAGGCCAAGTTGTTTTCGGCAAACATTACGGCCGACGATCCATTCGAAATGATTGCGCGTGGCGAGTACGTTCTCGAGACATTCGGCGAGTTCGCGGATCACGTCGCCTTCCTGGTCGACGGTTACGTGGCTGGTCCCACGGCAATTACGACAGCACGGCGACGCTTTCCGAATCAATACCTGCACTATCATCGTGCCGGCCACGGCGCGGTAACCTCACCGCAAACTCAGCGCGGCTACACTGCGTTCGTGCACTGCAAGATGGCGCGTGTCCAGGGCGCTTCGGGAATTCACACGGGCACCATGAGTTTCGGCAAGATGGAGGGCGAATCCTCGGACAAATACACTGCCTACATGATCGAGCGCGACAGTGCCGATGGTCCGTATTTTCACCAGGACTGGCAGGGCATGAATCCGACCACGTCGATCATCTCGGGCGGCATGAATGCCCTGCGTATTCCGGGGTTCTTCTCGAATCTCGGGCACTGCAACGTCATCATGACGGCTGGCGGAGGCTGCTATGGCCACATTGACGGTGCGGCGGCCGGCGCGAGATCGATGCGCCAGGCAGCGCAATGCTGGCAGGAAGATGCCGATCCCATCGAGTTCGCCCGCGATCATCACGAGTTCGCGCGCGCCTTCGAGAGCTTCCCGCACGATGCCGAGCAGATTTTCCCGGGGTGGCGACAGAAACTGGCATTGACAGCATAGGGTGCCAGTTCACAGTTCCTGAAGGCCCTGGTGTTGAAAAGGACGCCAAGCGAGTAAAATAGCCCGCAATGGACCATTTACCTGGGCGCTAGCACGGGTCCGCTCGTAACCCTTCAAAGAGGTCTTCAGGTTTTGACTATTCAAGTCTCGCGGCGGTTTCTGCGCGCTTGCTCGCTATTCCTTTTCCCGGTCCTCGCCGCCTGCGGCGGTGGCAGTAGTGGCTCGGGATTCGTCCCCCCTGCCCCCCCACCACCTCCGGGTGGCTCCGGCTGGCAGCCGGGCATATTCCTCGATGCCAGCACGTTTCAAAATTTTTGCCAGAATCCACGCAGCGGCATCGATCCGGCGACGAACCAGCCGTATCTCGACCTGCAAGGTGCAACACTCGATGAGAATAACTTCCTGCGCTCGTACAGCGACGATACCTATTTGTGGTACAGCGAAATCGTCGATCAGGATCCGGGACTATTCAACGATCCGCTGGTCTACTTCGGCCAACTGAGAACTACGGCAGTAACGCCGTCGCAGCAACCGAAGGACAGGTTCCATTTCACGATTCCGACAGATGAGTTTTTTCAGCTCTCGCAGTCCGGCGTCGTTGCAGGCTACGGCGTTACCTGGTCACTGCTTTCTGCCGCGCCACCACGTGAAATCGTCGTCGCCTTTACGGAACCGAATTCGCCCGCGACCAATCTGCCGACGCCACTCGCTCGAGGCGCTCGCGTTATTACGGTCGATGGTGAAGACGTTGCCAACGGCAACGACGTCGATACGCTCAATGCCGGGCTGTTTCCCGTGGGCACCGGCGAACTTCACGAATTCGAGATTCTCGACCTCGGCACACAGACACCACGGCTGGTTCAGATGACCTCGGCCGAGGTGACGTCTGCTCCGGTGCAGAACGTCCGCGTCATCGATACGCCAACCGGCCGCGTCGGCTACATGCTGTTCACCAGGCATATTTCCACGGCCGAGGACGCGCTGATCGACGCCGTGAACCAGCTCAACACGGGGGCAGGCATCGATGATCTCGTGCTCGACGTGCGCTACAACGGCGGCGGCTTTCTGTTTATTGCCAGTCAGCTCGCCTATATG
>DAOWGY010000348.1 GCA_030641695.1 Gammaproteobacteria bacterium | reverse complement strand
CGGTTGTGATATTGATGCCGAGCTTGTCCAGGTAGATCAGAATAGCGGCGAGGAAAATCAGTAACTTCAGGGCGTTTCCGGCAGGTTGCAGCAACACCAGGGCTCCAGGGCGTCCGGCGTCCTGCAGACGTGTCGAGTAAATATCGCGAATCAGGTTGATCGCGGTGAACATGACCCAAACGGTGATCAAAATCGGGACAGGCGATGCTTGCTGCAGTTGTGCCGCAGCCTCGCCACGCCCGAGCCAGGTGGCTGTCGTATTCATGGCGATGATCGTTAGCCAGATCCCGAACGGAATGGCGAGGAAACGGAAGATCCGCCGGTGCGAGACCCTGCCAGGGTCGCCGAGCATACGCCGGACAGTGAGCGCCAGCAGGAATGCCAGCACGTAGGTCGTTGCCGCGGCAAGCAACACGAAGACCCACTTGAACAGTTCATAGCCGAGAAAAACGGTGTTCGGCAGGTTGCGGCGGACTTCCTCTACGATTTCCGGAAAACCGTACTCCTCGTAAAGCCCCGGGATCATTGACACTGTCGCGTTGGAAATTTTCCAGATGAAGACACCGTCACCGCGAGGTACCTTTTGCATCAGCAGGCGCAACTCTTTGCCATCGTCCATGATGACACCAAGCGAATCCCGATAGCCGGGCAAGCCGTCTTCCCGGCGACCCGCGGGGTCGTCAACGAGTTCGTCGATATCGACCCAGACGGCGCGATTGGAAATGACGAACAGGCGCCGCGAAAGTTGTGCGCCCGTCAGATGGGATGCTTCACCACGCAGATTCCGGAGATCCAGGTACTCAGCGGCTGTTTCGTAGTCACCCCGATCGATCGCGGCGTTAAACCCGTTGGCGCTGCGCAGAGGCGTGCCACGATCAAAATCGTCAGCAACGACCGCTGGCGAGCTAGCTGCCTGATCGTCTGTGTCCTGGGCGATGACCGGAAAGGAGATAAGCCCCAGCAACAAGAGGATTAATTGTGCGATCACAGGGATTTGAATTTTCACAAGCGTCTCGTTCACTTCAATTCGACCACCACGACATGACATTCCTGCACGACGTCAGCGGTTTTACCACCGTGCGTCCCGGCCGGCGCCCACACGGGCTCGCCGAAATCGAATGACTGCATGCGCTTGCCGCCCGCGCCGTCGTCTTCCATCCAGGCACAGGGGTTGAGGTAGACGATGACCCGATCCGGATGAGCATGCAATGGCGGCGTCTCGCCATTGCGAATGATCTTCTTCAGGACTCGCACGCGATCGTTCTCGAACGCCGTTTCATAAATATGTGGAGCAACGCGTACGGGGTCGAGAGCAGCCGGAGTTGCCATCGCGCCAGCGATGAAGCCTGCGGATACGAGCATTGTCGAAATTACAATTCTTTGCATTATCGGCCTCGTGAGGTCGTTGGAGCGCTTCTTGAAGCGCGATTCAGATTCATCGAATTCGCGCTTCAAGAAGCGCTCCAACAGTCTCATCATTCATCGCGCAGCGCTCGACGCAGAATCTTGCCGACATTGGTCTTCGGTAGATCATCGCGGAACTCGACGATCTTCGGGCGTTTGTAGCCAGTCAGGTATTCGCGGCAGTGGTCGATGACATCCTGCTCAGTGATGCTGTCATCCGTGCGCACGGCAAATATCTTGACGATCTCGCCCGAACGTTCATGCGGCAATCCGATCGCCGCAGCCTCGAGGATGCCTTCCATCTCGACGATGACGTTCTCGACCTCGTTCGGATACACGTTGAAACCGGACACCAGGATCATGTCCTTCTTGCGATCCTCGATATAGATGAAGCCGCCTTCATCCATGCGGCCTATATCGCCGGTGCGCAGCCAGCCGCCGGGCAACATGACTTCGGCCGTCTCGGCCGGCCGCTGCCAGTAGCCCTCCATGACCTGCGGACCACGGATGCAGATTTCGCCGACTTCGCCGATTGCCATTTCATTGCCGTCATCCCCGGCGATCATCGCGTCAGTAGACGGGATAGGCAGGCCGATCGCACCCGTGAATCCGCTGTCAATTGCCATGCACACCGCGGCCGGCGACGTCTCGGTCAGGCCATAACCCTGCAGAATCGGCTGTCCGGTCGCGTCCTCCCACTCGCGCGCGACCGCCGGCTGCACGGCCATGCCGCCGCCGACCACCACACGCAGTGCGCTGAAATCGATATTGCTGAAACCCGGCGTGTTGAGCAGCGCGGCGAACATCGTGTTGACGCCGGTGAGCAGGTTGAACCGGAATCTGGCAATTTCCTT
>DAOWGY010000132.1 GCA_030641695.1 Gammaproteobacteria bacterium | reverse complement strand
CACCGACGCGCATTCTCTCAGAACCGCCATGTACCGGCAGCTAACTGAACAAGCAGAAAGATACCTCAAGTCCTTGAATACCGGGGATAATATCGCCGCGCAGCTGAAAAACATGCTTGCGGACCTGCTGGCCCATGGCGAAGCCAATGCCGACGCCGCGTGCCGTGCCCTGAAACTCTCGCGACGCACCCTGCAACGACGGCTCAGAGCCGAGAAAACGAGCTTCCAGAAAATCCTGCAGGAAGTGCGCGCCGATCTCGCCGTCCGCTACCTGAGCGATAAGCGCCTGAAGGCGCTCGAAGTCGCGATGCTGCTCGGCTACAACAGCATCAGCTCGTTTACGACGGCGTTCAAGTCCTGGTACGACATACCACCGGCGGAGTACCGGCAGAAATTCCTCGCACTTTCGTCGTAGGAGCGGTTCTTGAACCGCGATCCCTCGCGCTTCCAGGCCGCTATCCGTTGGAGCGCCTCTCGAGGCGCGATGGCGCCAGTGTCGATCGTGTCGCGCTTCCAGAAGCGCTCCAACAAGTAGAAAATTAGGATATGATTCGCGGCTGCTCGAGGAGGAGCCTGCATGCGCGAGATGTTGCAATTTTACATTGATGGCGAGTGGGTCGACCCAGTCACCCCGAACCCTCTGGACGTCATCAATCCCGCTACCGAAAAACCCTGCGGGCGCATCAGCCTGGGCTCGGCTGCGGACGTAGACCTGGCTGTTGCCGCTGCAAAGCGTGCCGAGGCGAGCTTTGCCGCGACGACGCGCGAACAACGCATCGAATTACTTGAATCCGTCCTCGCGGAATTCGCGAAACGCCACGACGATATCGCCAAGGCGATCATGGAGGAGATGGGCGCACCGTGGAGTCTTGCAAAAGGTGCCCAGACCGGTAGTGGCCCACAACACATCAAGGCAGCCATCAGGGCACTCAAGCAACTACCCTTCGAGGAACACAACCGCTCGACGCTGATCGTCAAAGAGCCGATCGGCGTTTGTGCATTGATTACACCGTGGAACTGGCCGGTCAACCAGGTCGTGGTCAAAGTGGCGCCTGCGCTCGCGGCCGGCTGCACCATGGTGCTGAAACCAAGCGAGATCGCCCCGTTCGACGCGATGATTTTCGCCGAAGTGCTCGACGCGGCCGGCGTACCGGCCGGCGTTTTCAATCTCGTCAACGGCGATGGCCCCGGCGTTGGCTCGGCATTGAGCCAGCACCCGGATGTGGCCATGGTGTCATTTACCGGCTCTACGCGTGCCGGTGTTGCCGTCGCACAGAATGCAGCACCGACGGTCAAACGCGTTGCGCAGGAACTCGGCGGCAAGTCGGCAAACATCCTGCTCGACGACGCCGATTTCGACACCGCTGTGCGCGATGGTGCACAGGCTTGCTTCGATAACACGGGTCAATCCTGTGACGCGCCGACACGCATGCTCGTGCCACGCGATCGAATGGACGAGGCGGCATCGATCGCAGCCAAAGTCGCCCGCGCGACGAAGGTGGGCGACCCCCGCGGTGAAGACATCGAGGTCGGGCCACTCGTGTCCGAACAGCAATGGAACAAGGTGCAGACGCTCATTCAGAAAGGCATCGACGAAGGTGCGACGGTCGCAGCCGGCGGCGTCGGGCGACCCGAGGGAATCGACACCGGGTATTTTGCACAGCCAACGGTGTTTTCGAACGTCAGCAACGACATGACGATCGCGCGTGAGGAGATCTTCGGCCCCGTGCTGTCGATCATCCCTTATGACAGTGAAGACGAGGCAGTAAACATCGCCAACGATACGCCTTACGGTCTCTCGGGCTACGTGTCATCGGGCAATCTCGATCGCGCGCGCGCGGTCGCCACCAGGCTGCGTACAGGCATGGTGCACATCAATGGCGCGTACCTCGATTCGATGGCGCCGTTCGGCGGCTACAAACAATCGGGCAACGGTCGCGAGTGGGGCTCACATGGCATCGAGGAGTTTTTGGAAGTGAAATCTATCTACGGCTACGAGGCAGTCAAATGAAGCGCGTCTGCATCGCTCTCATCGCGCTCATCGTGGCCAACGGCATCACCGCCTGCGCCGGCGAGAGCAGTGTGCCGGTAGCCACGGGCAAGGGCAGCGTGCGGACGATCAATGCGATTCCAACGTCGCCGGAATTCGGCTTTCTGATCGAGGAGCGCTTGCTCGACGGCGTCAGTTACAAAAGCAATTCGTCACCGCGTAACTGGGACGATCTGCATTACATCTTCAACTTCGAAGTCAGGTTGGCGGGAGACATCACCGCAACCCGCGTCGCCAGCGAGGCGCTCGATGTGGTCGCCGATGTTGAGTACACATTCCTGATCTCGGGTTCGTTGGCAACCCCTACAATTACGATCTGGGAAATTGCCGAACGCGATTTCTCGGGCACCGAAACCATTTTCGAGATGCGCATCGGGCACGCCGCAGACGCATTGGGCCCGGTCGACGTTTATGTCGCCCTCGACGGTACAGCGCCGGTACTCGGCGAACAGGTCGCCACACTGGCGCCGGGTGAAGTCTCGACAGCCACGGATCTCGAGCAGGAAAGTTACGTCATTACAGTGACGGCCGTGGATGATCCGACCACCGTCATTTATCAGTCCGTCCCAACGTTTATTGTGTCGAATCAATCGGTACTCGTTACGGTTTTCGAGGGCGATGCGAACGATACCGCACCGTTCACTTTGAAAATCTTTAATCAGGTGGGCTCGTCCGTGACTGTCCCCGATGAGCGTTTTCTGCCCACAGCGCGTTTTGTGCACGCAACGATGGACCTCGCCATGTCCGATATCTACGATGACGTGCTGCTGCAAAACCAGATTGCCTCCGACTTTGCTTTTGGCGACGTCACTGGTGACATCGACGTCGCTGTTGGCGAAAGCCAGATCACATTTACGGCGGCAGGCAACCCTGGCGCAATTCTGTTGGAAGCCAACCTTACGGCCTTTGGCGGGACTCGCGTCAACTATTACGTGACCGTCGGAGTCGCCGACAATTCGCTGCTTGGCGCTCCCCTTATCGTGGATCGCCGCTCAGTCGAGACGGTAGCCAGGTTTACGTTCTTCCACTCGGCCATCAATAACCAGCTCGTCGACCTGTATGTGGTGGACGCCGATGCGCTCATAGACGAGGCCCTGCCGCGACAGATCAGCTTGCCCTACGGGCGTCAGACAGGGTCGGTCACGTTGGCCGAAGGCAGTTTCGACGTTTACATCACGACGTCGGGCGAGAAGACTATTCTCGACGGTCCGGTCCGCATCGATGCGTCACTCGGCGATGTATTTGAAGGTGTGCTGATCGACCGCGTGGACCCGACGCTGGCCGAATTCAAGATCTTTCCTCCACCGTAGAGTGCAACCCGAATCGCGACCGGCCTCTGGCCTGGACATCGACTGTTGGAGCGCTTCTGGAAGCGCGACCGGCCTCTGGCTCGGACATAACCGTT
>DAOWGY010000331.1 GCA_030641695.1 Gammaproteobacteria bacterium | reverse complement strand
CAGGATCCGCGTTTTCACGGTCGATCTTGTTGATTGCAACGACCAGCGGCACGCCTGCCGCCCTGGCATGTGTGATGGCTTCAATCGTCTGCGGCTTTACGCCATCATCGGCGGCAACGACCAAAACGACAATATCGGTCGCCTGCGCACCGCGGGCGCGCATTGCCGTAAATGCTGCGGGGCCCGGCGTATCCAGGAATGAGATGCGGCCTTTTTCGGTCTCGACCGCATAGGCACCGATATGTTGGGTAATGCCGCCCGCTTCCCCATCGGCAACGTGGGTGCGACGGACGTAGTCCAGCAACGATGTCTTGCCGTGGTCGACATGTCCCATGATCGTGACGACCGGCGGACGCGAGACCTCATCACCGCTTGCAACCTGGTCATCGGCCAGCAGCTTCTCATCGACGTCCTCATCCGAAATCTGTCTTGCGACATGGCCGAGTTCTTCGACGACCAGCGTCGCAGTGTCCTGATCGATTATCTGGTTGATCGTCACCATGGCGCCCATATTGAACAGCACTTTGACAACTTCGTTGCCCTTGATCGCCATGCGCTGTGCAAGCTCAGCGACCGAAATGCTCTCGGGAATCTCGACCTCGTGCACAACCGGCGCTGTCGGCATCTCGAAGCCATGCTGCGAATCACCGCCAAGAGATACCGGGCGACGCCGCATGGGCGCCTTGCGCTTGCGGCGACCGCTCTTGTCGCCGGCTACATGCAATTCCTTGCGACCATAGCGTGTATCAGGTCGCTTGGCCTTGCCCTTGTCTTTTTCCTTTTCCTTGGCGCGACGGCTGCGAGCGTCCTGCTCAGCCTTCTCGAGCCGGGTTTTCTCTTCGGCTTCGGCTGCGGCCACTTTCTCGGCCACCTTGCGTGCCTCGTCTTCGGCATCGATGCGCGCCTTTTCTTCCTGCTCGCGTTTCTCTTCTTCGAGTTTGGCCGCTGCTTCTTTTTGGGCTTGCTCGCGTTCCTGCTCGAGTTTCGCCGTTTCGACGCGCTGCTCTTCTTCGAGGCGCTGGCGATCGAGTTCTTCCTGCTCCTCTTGCGCCTGCTTCTCGAGGACGTCACGCTTGATATAAGTGCGCTTGCGACGAACCTCGACGCTGACCGTGCGAGAGCGCCCCTGGGCCCCGGCAAGGCGCAGCTCTGACTGCGACTTGCGCTTCAGGGTAATTCGACGCGGTGCGGCGTCGCCAGCGATCGACTCCGCCTGCCCATGGGTACGACGCAGGTGCGTCAGCAACTCGAGTTTCGCATCGTCGGTAATTGTGTCGTCCGAGCCCTGAACCTTGATACCGGCCTCGTCAAGCTGCGAGAGCAGCTTGTCAACCGGCACTTTCAGCACCTCAGCGAATTGTGCAACTGTTACGTCTGCCATACTAATACTCCGCGCAACTGAGCGCTCAGGCCTGCTGTTCCTCGGCGAACCAGTGTGCACGCGCTTTCATAATCAACGCTGCGGCTTGTTCTTCATCCATCTCGTGAAGCTCGAGCAGGTCGTCGGTCGCCAGCTCGGCGAGGTCTTCGCGGGTTACGACGCCTTTACTTGCAAGCACAAATGCGAGCGCCTTGTCCATGCCTTCAAGACTCAGCAGGTCTTCCGCCGGTTCGGCTTCGTCGATCTTCTCTTCCTGCACAATGGCCTTCGTGAGCAACACATCGCGAGCACGGCTGCGAAGTTCGGAAACGATATCCTCGTCAAACTCCTCGATTTCGACGAGTTCCGACGCCGGCACGTAGGCGACTTCCTCGATCGTCGAAAAACCTTCCTGCACGAGGATCAGACCGATTTCCTCGTCAACATCGAGCTGCTTTGAGAAAAGTTCGATCAGGTCCTTCATTTCGGACTCACTCTTCTGCTCGGCGTCGGCAGCCGTCATCACATTGAGTTCCCAACCTGACAACTCGCTGGCGAGACGGATGTTCTGTCCGCCGCGACCGATCGCCTGCGACAGCTTGTCCTCCTCGACGGCGATGTCCATGCTGTGCGCGTCCTCGTCGACGACGATCGACACAACTTCAGCCGGTGACATGGCATTGACGACAAACTGAGCCGAATTGTCGTCCCACAGGATGATGTCGACACGCTCACCGGCGAGTTCGTTGGAAACGGCCTGCACGCGCGAACCACGCATACCGACACAAGCGCCAACGGCGTCGATGCGCTTGTCATTGCTCCTGACCGCGATTTTGGCGCGCAATCCCGGATCACGGGCTGCGCCCAGAATATCGATCATGCCCTGACCCACTTCCGGCACCTCGATCTTGAACAGCTCGACCAGAAACTGGGGCGAGGTCCGTGTCATGAAAAGCTGAGGGCCACGTGGCTCCGAGCGCACCTCGGTCAACATGGCCTTAATGCGATCCTGAGGCCGCACGGGTTCGCGCGGCACCATCTGGTCGCGCGACACGAAGCCTTCCGCATTGCCGCCCAGGTCGATGTAAACACCGTTGCGATCCACACGCTTCACGAGGCCGGACAGCAATTCACCCTCGCGTTCCTGGTATTCCTCGACGACCTGCTCACGCTCGGCCTCGCGCACTTTCTGCACGATGACCTGCTTGGCCGTCTGCGCCGCGATGCGCCCGAATTCGACCGAATCCATCGGCACTTCAACGAATCCACCGGGCTCGGCACTCTCCTCGACATCAACGGCATCGATCATGCGCAACTCGCGATCGGGAAACTCCAGTTCGGTGGACTCATCCTCGAATACGAGCCAGCGGCGGAACGTATCGTATTCGCCCGTCTCGCGATCGATCGCAACACGGACATCGATGTCCTCACCGTGCTTCCTGCGCGTTGCGGACGCGAGGGCGGCTTCGATCGCCTCGAATATGATGTCTTTCTCGACGCCCTTCTCGTTCGATACCGCGTCGACAACCATCAAAATGTCTTTACTCATCACCTGAAACTCCAGTTTCGCCCGCGGAATCAGATCCCGCCTGGCACCAGTCGCGCGGTGTCGATCGTCGCCACCGGCAAGGTGTGCGACACGCCGTCCACTTCGACCACGATGTTCTCGTCATCCGTCGACACCAGGGTGCCGCGGAATCGCCGCCTTCCCTCTATCGGGAAGCGCATCTGCACTTTCACGGTTTCTCCTTCAAACCTTTGAAAATGCTCTATTTTCGTCAATTTCCTGTCCAACCCCGGTGACGACACCTCGAGGTCGTAGTGAACCGGCAGCGGATCCTCGACGTCGAGCAGCGCGCTGACCGCCAGACTGACCTTTTCGCAGTCCTCGAGGCCGATTCCCTCGGGTTTGTCGATAAACACCCGCAAAATGCCGTGCTTTCCGCCGATTTTCAGCTCGAGGTCCGACAACTCGTAACCCAGCCGAGCGATGCCTGGCTCGAGCAGTTCCGTCAACTCATCACTGGTCACTTTCTTACCTAACTATCTGTTTCAAAACAAAAAAATGGGCCAATGGCCCATTCTCAACCGGCGCGATCTCGCTGCCCGCAGGCAACAAAAAACCCCTGAGCGGGGCTTTCTTCTACCAAGATCTTGGTAACGGTGTGTGTCAAGGCTCGCACCCGTCCGGAACGCTCGCTTCCGGCCCTACCACCACGCTGGCGCGGGATTATACGGCAATCCTGCTATCTCGCGCAATGCTCGAATTTGCTTGCGAATCAGCCTTTTCAGGGAGCTTTCGGGCAGCCACGACTGTGGCTTAGACTGCACTTTCATCGACAAACCAGCAAGAGCGTTCAATGTACGACTACGCGGTCATCGGCGGCGGCATCGTCGGGCTGTCCACCGCCTGGCAGCTTCGCCAGCGCCAGCCTGGCAAGAGCATCGTGGTGCTCGAGAAGGAAGCCGCTGTTGCAAGGCATCAGACCGGACACAACAGCGGTGTCGTTCACGCGGGTATCTACTACGAACCGGGGAGCCTGAAAGCGAACCTGTGCAAGCAGGGGGTACAGGCGACCATTCGCTTCTGCAATGACAATGACATCCCTTTCGAGCAGTGCGGCAAGCTGATCGTCGCGACCAATGCCGATGAGCAGCAGCGCATGCTCGATCTCCATGAGCGAGCCCTTGCAAACGGCATCGATGTCGAGTTACTCGACGAGCAACAGCTGCGTAGCACAGAACCGAACATCGAGGGAACGGGTGCCATCCTGTCCGGCACGACCGGCATTGTCGACTACGCAGCAGTCGCCCGAATGATGGCGACGCGACTGGAGCAACTCGGTGGCGAAATCGTCACAGGCGCCGAGGTGACGGCCATCGCCGAATCACCTGAGCTGGTACGCGTCGATCTCGCCGGCAGGGACCCGATCGAGGCTCGTTGCCTCATTGCCTGTGCCGGCCTGATGGCCGACCGGGTCGCGCGAATGATGGGCATCGACACCGGCTTCAGGATCGTGCCGTACCGTGGCGAGTACTATCAGTTACCGCCCGACAAGAACGATATCGTCAGGCACCTGATCTACCCCGTGCCGGACCCCGGATTACCGTTCCTGGGCGTACACCTGACGCGCATGATCGACGGCACGGTGACCGTCGGACCCAACGCCGTGCAGGCCTGGAAACGCGAAGGCTATGGGCGCTTCAACCTCGACCTGCGAGATACCTGGGAGATGCTGCGATTCCCGGGATTCTGGCGCGTAACGGCGAGTCACCTCGGCACCGGCCTCGCCGAATTCAGAAACTCGCTTTGGAAACCCTCTTATCTCAAGCTCGTGCAGAAGTACTGCCCGACGGTGCAACTCGGTGACCTCCGCCCCTACCCGGCCGGCATACGCGCACAAGCCGTCATGAACGACGGCACACTGGTGCATGATTTCCTGTTCGCCGAAACTTCACGTAGCCTGCATGTCTGCAACGCGCCCTCGCCCGCAGCAACCTCGGCGATTCCTATTGGCGAATACCTGTGCGACAAAATCGTGAACAAGGTACCTCATGACTGACGACAATGACCTCGCGCCGCTTGCAACCGAGGACTGGGACGAGTCACTCGCGCAGATCATCAACGATATGGGCGGCCGTCCGATAAGCGTCCACGGACTCATGGCGAATCATCCGGAGCTATTGAAGGCCTGGTGGGATATTCGGAATTACACGATCCGAGGCGGCGAACTCGGCCAACGCAACGCCGAACTCGTCATTCTGCGCGTCGCAGTCCACATGAAAAACTGGTACGAGTGGGGTTCGCATGTGCAAAGAGGCCTCGCCGTCGGGTTGACGCGAGCCGATATTGAGCGCGTGAAAGACGGACCCGACGTACCCGGGTGGCCGCCTGAAGAAAGCCTGTTGATAAGAGCCGTCGACGAACTCGTTCAGGGCAAATCAATCTCGGCGGTGACGCTCGAGGGACTCGGGGAGCATTTCAGCGACCGGCAGATCATGGACATAGTCGTGACCCACGGCGCCTACGTGATCCTTGGTTGTTTACTTAATACCTGGAGTATCGAACTCGACGCAGAGATCGCGGCCCGGCTGCCGGACGACGTGAACCAGGAACAATTCGAGCGGGAATTTCCGCGCCCCTGATGCAAAAGTGCCCCGTCAGGCGCCACCTGACGGGGCCACAAGCGCTTAGGCAATATAGGGGGGTTGCCGTAGGCTTGAACTGCTATTGTTATTTTTCAGACCCTAGCCCCCGATTCGGCATGCCGCAATTGTGGCAAATACGGATATTCGAGAGATCCCGAAATCCGGGTTTTCGGGAATAATGCGCGCAATGGGTCGTGAATTTCCTAGTCGGAAGCATGCCAGGCGATGTGGAAGAGCGCGTAACCCGACAGAACGGGCTGCGGCACGGCCATGCCTATGATTTCGCCAGCAAGCGGAGCGATGACTTCGAATGATGCATCGGTAAACGGATCCACAATCGTACCGAGCATATCGCCGCTTTGAACCACGTCGCCGAGGTCGGCAGTCGGGAAGAAGAACCCACCCTGACCGCGAGCGGCCCGAATCCATCTCGAACGCTCATAGATGCGGGAATCCGGGACTTTCCGTTCGACCTGCTCCGTCATGCCGAGATACGCCATGACATTCTCGACACCCTGGACGCCGCGCTCGATCTCGTCAAGCTGAAAGCGGAATGGCTCGCCGGCCTCGTAGATGATAGCCGGGATACCCGCGTTCGCTGCCTCGCGGCGCAGGCTGCCATCGGGACCGGACCCGGCAACGACGATCCCAAGTCCAAAATGGATGGCCAGTTCCCGAATTGCCGGATCGGAAATATCCGCGCGAATCTGTGGCAGGTTTGTCCGCTGGTTCGACGCGGTATGCAGATCGACCAGCGCATCGCAGTGGATCAGAACGTTCGTCGTGATCGAATGAGCGATCAAACTCCCGACACTGCCGCCCTCCCTGCCTGGAAATGTCCGATTCAGGTCACGTCGGTCGGACATGTAGCGAGTGCCGGTACGAACACCGGCGGCATTAATGGCCGGTAGTGCGATCAATGTGCCTCGCAATTCCTCTGGATCGGTCTGAGCAAATGCACGCCTCGCCACTTCCACGCCGTTTAGTTCATCACCATGCACGCCTGCAGTGAGACACAAAGTCGGCCCGGGAGTCAGGCCCCTGGCGACAAATACGGGCGTATTGAGGTAGGAAGCCTCGAATGATCTGTCCGGGATAAACGGGAACTTGACGCTGGTTCCAGCGGCAATTTCTCGGCCCAGCAACTGCAAAGAGTCCAACCTTTCTGCTGCCGACGCTCCGGCTGCTGCCGTAACGAGGCTCGCCAAGACAACTGGCACGAACGCCAGCATTCGACACCTGAGCTTTGTCACTATGTCGTAAATATCAGGCTGCAGCATGTAACTCCACCTTCTGCTTTTTGCAATTCACTTACTTCGACAGTCGTCACATCGATGTTTCGCTTCACCAGCTTTTCCAAGGTACGTGGAAACGAGGACGGATAAATTACGCTATGCCCCAGTAGAAGCGCGTTGGCCGCATGCGCTTCGTCATTGTCGATATCGATCAGGTCGAAGTTCCGGAATGCCGAAGTGTTGATCCAGTTCGGATTGATCAGCAGTGAGCCGGGCGCAACCTCGGTAACGGCAGACTTCAAATGCAGGCATTTTGTCGTTTCCACTGTTTTCACTGAAAATCCATAGTCCGTCACAATGCTGCGAAATTGTTCGATGCCATTTTGATTTGATCATT
>DAOWGY010000197.1 GCA_030641695.1 Gammaproteobacteria bacterium | reverse complement strand
TATCATGCTCGGCAGCCGCTAGCCTCACCTGTTTAACACTTCCATCGGTGGGCTCAGCCCGATCAGCTTCTACGTCATCGTCGACCCGAAACTGGTATTAATACCGATGATTGGTGTCGGCATCGCCTGGGCATCGATCCTGTCATTGCCCTACGCGTTGCTATCGAGCAATCTGCCGTCGCACAAGATGGGCGTCTACATGGGCATCTTCAACTTCTTCATCGTGATACCGCAGCTCGTGGCGGCAAGCGTGCTCGGGCTCGTCATTCGCGAGTTCTTCGATAAGGAGAGCATCTTCGGTTTCGTCATCGGTGGTGTGCTCATGATTGTCTCGGGTGTTGCCGTATTGCTCGTCGACAAGGAAGCTGAGCCGCAATGAGGACCGCGCGCATGCGCGTTGCTGCGGCTGCGATCGCGACGTTGATGATCGTTGCATGCGCGATGGTCGACGATATGCCGCCACCCATCGCGGAGCCCGAGGACTACTACGGCACACTGGAGCCGTTCGCGTCCGAGGCCGTGTATTTCCTCATGACCGATCGCTTCGTTGACGGTGATCTCGGTAACAACCATGAAGATCAGGGCGGCGCCGAGCTGGGCACCTTCGATCGGCCGATCAAGCTCGAAGGCCTGCCGACCGGCAACATCGGCTACCTGGGCGGTGATTTCAAAGGCATCGTCGCCAACGCCGATTACATTGCCGACATGGGATTCACGGCCGTGTGGATAACGCCGATCGTCGACAACCCGAACGAGGCGTTCACGGGCGGCATTCGTCCGGGCGAGGGCTTCGGGGCCGATAAGGGCAAGACGGGTTATCACGGCTACTGGGGCGTCAATTTCTTCGTCGAAGATGAACACCTGGTTTCCCCGGGCCTGGACTTCGGTCAATTCACGCAAGCGATGGACGATGCCGGCCTCAAGACGGTGCTCGACGTCGTATGCAATCACGGCTCGCCGGCGTATACGATGCCCGAGGACCAGCCGATGTACGGCGAACTCTATGACGCCGAGGGCAGGCTCCTCGCCGATCATCAGAACCTGCATCCGAGCGACCTCGATCCTGCAAACCCGCTGCATGCCTTCTATCGCCGCGAGCCCGATCTCGCGCAACTTTCCGACATGGACTGGGAAAACCCGGACGTGCTCGAGTACTTCGTTGCCGCCTACCTGCAGTGGATCGAGCAGGGTGCACATGCGTTCCGCATTGACACGATCAAGCACATGCCGTACGAGTTCTGGAAGGCCTTCAGCGATCGCATCCGCGAGAAGCATCCGGACTATTTTATGTTCGCGGAGGCGTACTCGTTCGAAGCTGCTCAGATAGCGGCCTACACTTATCCCGAGAACGGTTCCATCAGCGTCCTCGACTTTCCGGGCAAGGCGGCGTTGGGAGCGGTGTTCGCGGACGGCGAGTCATACGCATCGCTCGAGGAGTATTTGCACCTCGATACCGGCGTTTACGCGAATCCCTACGAGCTGATGACGTTCTACGACAACCACGATATGCCACGCATCGACGCTGATCAGAACGGCTTCATCGACCTGCACAACTGGCTGTTCACGAGTCGCGGCATCCCTGTTATCTACTACGGCTCGGAAATCGGTTTTCGCGCCGGCACCGATCAGCACAGCGGCAATCGTGACTATTTCGGTCACGACAGTGTGCAGAAGGCGAAGTCGCACCCGATTCGTGAGGCGCTCGCGAATATTGCTGCCGTACGCAAGAACTCGATATCACTACAACGTGGTTTGCAGGCGAATATCGAATTCACCGACAACACAGCAGCATTTCTGCGTGTCTATCAAAAGGATGGCGTCACCGAGCAGGCACTGGTGCTACTAAATAAGGGCGACGGGGCGCAGACAGTAACGGCCGACAGGTGGCTCACGCCGGGCGATTGGTGGGACACGCAGAAGGATGAAACGTTCGCGATCGAAAACCGCATTACGCTGGATATTGCCGCGCACGGTGTACGTGTGCTGGTTACGGACAGGCCCGTGAACAACGCGGAATTCGAGGAAAAACTAAAATTGCTGCAGCGCTACTCGAAGCGAGATTCAGGCTAATTCAAGTCGCGGTTCGAGAACCGCTCCAGCGACTATTTCGCGCCGCAGGAATCCCGAACGATTAGCCGCGGCGCCATCAGCGTCGACTCGACGGGCTTGCGCTCAATGAGGCCGACGATGCCTTCGACGAGGCCTTCGGCCCCCATCTTTGCATTCTGCTGCACCGTGGTGAGTGCCGGTGACACGTAGGCCGCGAGCGGCATGTCATCGAATCCGACCACACTCACGTCTTCAGGGATGCGCACGCCCAAATCCCGCAAGGCGCGCATTGCACCGATCGCAATCAGGTCGGTGCCTGCGAAAATCGCGTCGAACGTCTCGCCGCTACTCAGCAGTTCACGTGCTGCGCGGCTTCCCTGGTGCTCGGAATTATCAGCGGAGCACTTGAGTCGCGAATCCGGTTGTATCCCGGCCTCATTCAGTGCCCGAACGTATCCTGCGTAACGTGCATCGTGTTCCGGACTGCGCCACGACGTGCTGCCCATGAACACAATGTTTTTGCGGCCGATATCGAGCAGGTGCCTGGTTGCCTGGTAGCCGCCGTTTTCGTTGTCGCAGCCGAAAGAGTGACCGGGCTGGTCTTTGACCAGCGGTCCCCAGATCGTAAAATGCGTATTGGCGTTGGCAAGTGCAGCGAGCTTCTCGCGATATTCGACATAATCGCCATAGCCCAACAAGATCAGACCGTCTGCGCGATGGCTGGCCTGGTATTCAATATGCCAGTCGTCGTTCAGCTGCTGCAATGACAAGAGTACGTCATACCCCAGGCGTGCTGCCGAACGCACGATATTATCGAGTAACGACATCAGGAACAGGTTCATGCGCGTGTCGGTGTCGTCCGCATCGTCGAATAACAGCAGGGCGATGGTATTGCTCTGGTGCGTGCGCAGACCGGCCGCATTGCGATTCACGAAATAATTGAGTTCTCGGGCTATTGCCTTTATACGATCACGGGTCTCTTTACGCACCAGGGGGCTGTCGCGCAGGGCGCGGGAAACAGTTGCCTGTGACACTCCGGCGCGGTCGGCGATATCGCGAGATGTGGGATTCTCGACCTTCATGAGCTCGATTGTAATTCGGTCGCAATGTTTTCCACTGCATTTTTATCACAAACCAGCGCAAATTCACCGAATTGGTGTATTAAAGTGTGTCCAAATCAACCCGGCCCGACTCGGTCGGCCAGATCAGGTAGAGAGGTTCGATGGCGAAAAAGTCCCTGTTGATCGGAGACATTGGCGGCACCAATGCACGATTTGCTCTTGCCGATCCTGTGAAACCGGCGTTCTCCAACGTCGTCACGCTGCAATGCGATGACTTCGAGAGTGCCGACAGCGCGATCAAGCACTACCTGAAATCGGTCAAAGCGGCGTTACCGGCCGTAATCTGTCTCGCCGCGGCCGGCCCTATCATCGACAAGCGGGTGCGATTCACGAACAACCACTGGGAGATCTCGGCCGGTGATCTCGCCGCTGAGTTCTCGATCGATCAGGTTCGACTGCTGAATGACTTCGAGGCGATCGCATATTCGATTCCGTTCTTGAGCGCAGACGACTGTCTCGCCATCGGCCTGCCAGATGCGCAGTCGCTTGATGCAGATCACTACATGGTTGGCATCCTGGGTCCCGGAACCGGGCTCGGTGCGGTCGGTTTGCGCAAGCACGGCGACCTGTACCTGCCAATTGCGGGCGAGGCGAGTCACGGCGGCTTCGCACCGGAGACACAGGTACAGATCGATATCCTCAGTGCGCTGCGAGAGCGCTTCGACCGTGTGTCGAGCGAGCGTCTCGTGTCAGGTCCCGGGCTCGAGAATATCTACTGGGCGCTGATGCGAATTCATGGTGAGAAGCGTGCACACCTTACGCCGGCAGAGATCTTTGACGCGGCTGTCAACAACACCGACCCACTCGCCGCCGAGGCTGTGCAGATGTTTTTCGAAATACTCGGCCAGGTTGCCGGCGATTTCGCGCTGGCGCTTGGCGCCGCAGACGGCATTTACATCGCCGGTGGCATCGCGAAACGCTATCCCGAGTTGCTTATTAACAGTCGGTTCCGCACCGGCTTCGAGCGCAAAGGCCGGCATCGTTCCCTGATGG
>DAOWGY010000011.1 GCA_030641695.1 Gammaproteobacteria bacterium | reverse complement strand
GAGGAACGCGGTGTCGCATCATGGTATGGCAAAAAGTTCCACGGCCGCCTGACGTCGAATCGCGAGACCTACAACATGTATTCAATGACGGCTGCGCACAAAACGCTGCCGCTGCCCACTTACGTGCAGGTCCGGAATTTGCGCAACAACAGAAGCATCATTGTGCGCGTCAACGATCGCGGCCCGTTCGTGCACAACCGCATCATTGACCTGTCTTACGCAGCTGCCCTGAAACTCGACATGGTCGGGACGGGTACGAGCCTGGTCGAAGTCACGGCGATCACGTTCGACGACCCGCCAGGTGACCGCCCGGTGCGCAAGGTCGAGCCGGCGCAGCCGCCCAAGCCTGCACCGGCGCCCGAACCCGAGCGCGCAGCCGCAAACAACAATGAAATCTTCGTGCAGGTCGGCGCCTTCGGGGACCGGGCCAATGCCGAACGCCGTCAGGCGGCACTCCTGTCCGGTGGCATCGGCAGCAGCTTTATCTTCGCCGACGAAGCCGCCAGCCCACCGATTTACCGGGTCCGAATCGGCCCGGTTGCGGGTGTCGACGACTATGATGTGTTGGTCGACAAGCTCGAGGCGCTCGGCATCACGGATCCCTATCTCGTCGCACTCTGAATAGCGATTGGTAGCGGGCAGCGCCGATGCTTTTTCTCGTCATGGCTCCCTTCGGTCCGCTTTACTTCCTCGAAAAACATCCCCGCTGCCCGCTGCTACAATCGATTCGCAATACGGTTAGAATAGCGCCCCGATTTTGGTTCCCAGACTCTGAATTCATGAAGCATCTCGTTCTTGTTTTTTTGCTAGGTGTAGTGGGTGCTGCGGCATCCGCGCAGACTCGTCCGGTGCCCGCAGCGCCAATCATCGGTGCCACGAGTTACCTGATGATCGACGCGAAGTCGGGTCGTGAGCTTGCCTCGTTGAAGCCGGACAACCCGGTGCCGCCGGCCAGTCTGACCAAACTGATGACGACATATGTGGTCTTTCATGCCCTCAAGGAGGGCCAGTTCGCGGTCGATGACGAGGTCACGATCAGCGAAAAGGCGTGGCGCATGCAAGGTTCGCGCATGTTCGTCGAGGTCGGCAAGCGCGTCCGCGTGGAGGACTTGCTCCTCGGCATCATCGTGCAGTCGGGTAATGACGCCAGCGTCGCACTCGCCGAGTTCGTGGCGGGCTCCGAGTCGGTGTTCGCCGAAATGATGAACCAGTATGCGCAGGCGCTCGGCATGCATTCGACCCACTTCGTCAATGCGACGGGCCTGCCGAACGACGATCACTATTCGACGGCACGCGATCTCGCGACGCTGACGCGCTCGATGATCAAAGAATTTCCGGACTACTACGCCTGGCACGCCGTGAAAGAATTCCAGTGGGGTGACATCAAGCAGCCGAATCGCAACAGGCTGCTGTGGCGGGACGATTCGGTCGATGGCCTCAAGACCGGCCATACCGAAGCCGCAGGATATTGCCTCGTCGCATCCGCCAAGCGCGATGGCATGCGCGTGGTCACGGTTGTGCTGGGGACGTCGAGCGACAAGGCCCGTGTCGATGGCAGCCAGGCGTTGATCAACTACGGTTTTCGCTTCTACGAGACGCACTTGTTATTCAAGGCGGGAGAAGAAATCGCGCGCGCGCGCATCTGGAAGTCAGCGAACGAGTACACGACGCTCGGGGTGATGGAAGATTTGTACATCACTGTACCTCGCGGTACCTACGATTCACTCGAGTCTGTACACAACATGCCCGCCGTACTCCTGGCGCCGGTCGCAGCGGGGCAGCCGCTCGCGGAGATCAAGGTCAGCCTGAACGGCAGCGACCTGGTGCACGAGCAATTGCGCGCACTTGAAGACAATCCCAGCGGATCGCTCTGGCAGCGTACCGTGGACGGAGTAAAACTCTGGTTCGAATGACGTCGATGAACGACGAGACACTCATGGAGTTCCCGTGTTCGTTTCCCATCAAGTTGATGGGAAACGATAAGCCCGAGTTTCACCGCACGGTCAGGGAACTCGTCGAAAATCACACCGGACCGCTCGATGACGCCGTTATTCAAAGCTCGCTGAGCAGAAACGGTCGATTTGTCTCCATCACGGTTACGATCACCGCCCGCAGTCAACAGCAACTCGACGACATTTACCGCGACGCGAAGGCACACGACGATGTGCTGATGGCGCTGTGAGCGAACCGGTAAGCAACTTGTCACAATCGATCGCCGTCCGCGATCTCGGACTGCAGGACTACGAGCCGCTGTGGCGCGCAATGCAGCATTTCACCGACGAGCGCACGACGGATACCGTGGACGAAATCTGGTTCGCCGAACATCCGCCGGTATTTACGCTCGGCCTCAACGCGAGTCGCGACCATCTGCTTGCAACAGGCGACATCCCTGTTGTGCAGATTGATCGCGGCGGCCAGGTGACGTATCACGGCCCGGGCATGCTGATGATTTATCCGCTCATCGATTTGAAACGCGCGAGCCTCGGGGTTCGCGACCTGGTGACCGCGCTCGAGAGAAGCGTCGTCGACCTCGCCGCCGGGTACGGAATCGATGCCGCCGCCCGTCCGGACGCGCCAGGTGTGTATGTCACAGGCAGCAAGTTTGCGAGCATCGGCCTGCGCATCCGTCGCGGTTCGAGCTACCACGGCATGGCACTGAATGTTGCAGTGGACCTCGAACCGTTCCTGCGAATCAATCCCTGCGGTTACGCCGGCCTGGAAATGACGGATCTCGCGACGCTCGGTGGAGACAGTGACCTCAATATCGTCCGCACGAAGTTTCTGCCACATTTTCTGAAGCACTTGCGCATGGATGGCGCCGATATCGTGAATGCGGCGGCGGAACTGCCGGCCTTCAGCGACGATTGAGTTCGGTCAGGCGCTCCGGCGTACCGACATCCTCCCAGAGACCCTTGTAGAGACTGCCCCCGAGCCGACCGGCACGGGCGGCTGATCTCAACAACGGTGCAAGCGGAAAGCGGCCAGGTTCGCAATCGGCGAATAACTCCGGACGATAAACCGCGACGCCGGAGAACGTCAGGCCTGGATTATCGTTGTCAACGACGCGACCGTCATCGAGATCGAAATCACCGTGCCCTTTGTTTTCAGGCGTGGGCACTAGTACCAGGTGGCCGAGATCGTTTGCAACAGGGGCCTCCGGTGGCAAGGGCATGTCGGTGTGAATGTCGGCGTTGATGACGAGGAAGGGGTCGCGGCCCAACATGGGCAACGCCCGGTGTATGCCACCGCCCGTTTCGAGGATTTTGTCCCCTTCCGGACTGTAGATGACATTCAGACCATACGCCTGGCCTCCACCGATGCACTCTGCAATTTGCTCACCCAGCCAGCCAAGATTAATCACGACCGTCTCGATGCCGGCCATCCTCACACGTTCGAGATGCTGCTCGAGCAAGCTTTTGCCCTGCACTTCCACGAGCGCTTTGGGCATGCTGTCCGTGATCGGCCGCATCCGCTCACCGCGACCAGCGGCGAGAATCATTGCGATCACGATTGTGCCGCCAGCGCCGGCAGGCAGCGCTCATTAATCAGGCGGACGAGAAACCCGAGCTCTTCATAGCGCGCTTCGAGCTCGACGATATAGGACAACGTGCGCGGAACATCAAGCATGTAACCGGCTTTGCCGTCACGGTGATTCAGCCGCGCGAAAATCCCTGCAGCCTTCAGGTGCCGTTGCACGCCCATGAGTTCGAAGTGGCGCAGGAAATCCGTCTCCGCGAGGCCACTCCGCAACGACTCGTCTTGTTGCGCGTAAAACTCGCTCACCCATTGTCGAATTTGTTGCTGCGGCCATTGGATATAGCAGTCTTTGAGCAGCGATACGAGATCGTAAGTCAGCGGCCCTTCGACTGCATCCTGAAAATCGAGAATGCCGGGGTTACGGTCGGGCGTCACCATGAGCTTCCCCAAATGATACACGCGAACTTCAAATGCTTACAATCTTAGAGTGGTAGGGCATGTTTTCATGTCTTGCAGTTATCTCGGGGCGGCTGGAGGCGCGTCGGTG
>DAOWGY010000097.1 GCA_030641695.1 Gammaproteobacteria bacterium | reverse complement strand
TTTCGGGAATCGGCGAATTAAGGGTCAAGGAGAGTGATCGTATTGCCGCCATGGCAGACGGCTTGCGTGCCTTGGGTATTGAGGTCGAGGAATCGGACGATGGTGCCGTGGTGCATGGGGGACATTTCGGTTCGGGCGAGGTGCAGAGTTATGGCGACCACCGGATCGCGATGTCACTGGCTGTCGCCGCCACGATTGCTGACGGCCCCGTGACCGTGCACGATGTTGCGGCTGTGGATACGTCATTTCCGGGATTTGCGAGCTGTCTTGACGACATCGGTGTTGACATAATCTGCCGTGGAGTCGGTGTGGCATGAGTAAGGTCGTGCCGGTCATTGCAATCGACGGGCCGAGTGGCTCGGGCAAGGGGACCATTGCACACCGGGTGGCAGCGTCCCTGGGCTGGCATTTACTGGACAGCGGGGCGCTCTACCGGCTTCTGGCGCTCGCGGCCGGGCGGCACGGTATCGCACTGGACGACGCTGCAGAGCTCGCAGAACTGGCCGCCCGGCTTGACGTGCGCTTTGATTCCGATGCAAACGGTGGCGATCGTGTCTGGCTCGATGGCGAGCCTGTCAGCGGCGAATTGCGCACCGAAGAAGCAGGCAAGGGTGCGTCCACGGTGGCAGCGTTGCAGCCCGTGCGGGACGCATTGCTGGGGCTGCAGCGGGGCTTTCGAAAGCCGCCCGGGCTGGTCGCCGACGGGCGCGATATGGGCACGCATGTATTCCCGGATGCGGCCCTCAAGGTGTTCCTCACGGCCAGCGCCGGAGAGCGTGCCCGAAGGCGACATAAGCAGTTGAATGACAAGGGTATTGATGTTAGCCTTGCCGCCCTTTCGCGGGACATAGAGGACCGTGACCGGCGGGATTCCGAACGATCGGTTGCACCACTAAGGCCGGCGGAGGATGCCAGGATTCTGGACTCCTCGGGCAAGTCCATCGAAGCCGTGTTAAACACGGTGCTGAACTGGGTTAAAGAACTCCAGGGCTAAGAACTCTAGATTTTCCCGGAAAGGAATTGGTTGGATCGGACAAGGAGTCCGGTTCATTTTTGTAATGTCCGTCAGCCGCAGGAAGTGGTGTGACGCTTGGGTGAGAACTCAACGCATACGAGTATGAGTTCTCTTGGGTCTTTTACATGTCTGAAAGTTTTGCTGAGTTATTTGAAGAGAGTTTTGCGAGTCAACGGATAAAACCCGGTTCTATCATCACCGGTATAGTTGTCGCAGTAAATGACGATGTCGTTATCGTCAGTGCCGGTCTCAAGTCAGAGGCCGTTATCCCCATCGAACAGTTCAAGAACGACATGCTCGAACACGAGCTCTCGGTCGGAGACGAAGTCGAGGTCGCACTGGATGCCGTCGAAGACGGTTTCGGTGAGACCAAGCTGTCTCGCGAGAAAGCGATTCGTGCGCGTACGTGGACTGAGCTCGAGAAAGCCTTTGAGAAAGGAGAAGTCGTCGAAGGCGTCATCAATGGGCGCGTTAAAGGCGGATTCACCGTCGAGATCGACAACGTTCGGGCGTTTCTGCCCGGATCGCTGGTTGATGTTCGACCGGTTCGCGATCCCGCGTATCTCGAGGGCAAGAGCCTCGAGTTCAAAGTCATCAAGCTGGACCAGAAACGCAACAACGTCGTTGTCTCACGTCGTGCTGTCGTAGAGCAGGAGTACTCTGCCGAGCGCGAACAGCTGCTGGCGGAGCTGCAGGAAGGCAAGACTATTAAGGGTATCGTCAAGAACCTGACCGACTACGGCGCGTTCGTGGATCTTGGCGGCATCGACGGATTGCTGCATATCACCGACATGGCGTGGAAGCGCGTCAAGCACCCCTCAGAGGTGGTCAACGTCGGCGACGAGATCGATGTCAAGATACTGAAGTTCGATCGCGAACGTCAGCGTGTATCGCTGGGCATGAAACAGCTCGGTGACGATCCGTGGAAGGATCTCGCGCGGCGCTACCCGCAGCAGTCGCGGCTGTTCGGCAAGATTACGAACATCGCCGACTACGGTTGTTTCGTGGAGATCGAGGATGGCGTCGAGGGCCTGGTGCACGTCTCCGAAATGGACTGGACCAACAAGAACGTCAACCCGGCTCGCATCGTGCAGGTTGGCGAGGAAGTCGAGGTCATGGTCCTGGAGATCGACGAGGAACGTCGCCGCATCTCGCTCGGTGTCAAGCAGTGCAAGTCGAATCCGTGGGCCGAGTTCGCGGCCACCTTCAACCGCAATGACAAGGTATCGGGACAGATCAAGTCGATCACCGACTTTGGCATCTTCATCGGACTGGACGGTGGCATCGACGGACTCGTGCACCTTTCCGATATTTCCTGGGACATGACCGGCGAAGAGGCCGTGCGCAATTATAAGAACGGCCAGGAAATCGAGGCCGCGGTGCTCGCTATCGATGGCGAACGTGAGCGTATCTCGCTCGGTATCAAACAGCTGGAGAAGGACCCGTTCTCTCAATGGCTGGCCGAGCATCCCAAGAACACGATCGTCAAGGGCAAGGTTACCGAAGTCGACGCACGTGGTGCGTTCGTGGATCTCGGCGACGGAGTCATCGGCTCGCTGCGCGCCTCGGAACTCGCGCGAGGTCGTGTTGAGGATGCGCGTATGGTCCTCAAAGTCGGCGAAGAGGTCGAGGCGAAGTTCACCAACGTCGATCGAAAGAACCGTTCGGTCGCGCTGTCGATCAAGGCGAAAGAGGTTCACGAGGAGGCCGAAGCCATCAGTAGTTACAAATCTGAGGCCGGATCGACGCCCGTGGGCACTACGCTGGGCGAGCTGTTGAAAGAAAAAATGTCCCGCGGAAGCAAATAATACGTAAAAAAGGTAGCCCGGACGGTGCTGTCCGGGCTATATTTGTCAATACTATCGGTGGGTTACGAACACCGGCCACAACCGAAACGTGGAAAAATGACAAAATCTGAACTCATAGAAGCCATCTCCCGCAAGCAAAAGCACCTACCTTCAAAGGATGTAGAGCTTGCGGTCAAGCACCTTCTGGACCTCATGAGCGACTCGCTGGCGCAAGGACAGCGCATCGAGATTCGCGGATTCGGCAGCTTTTCGCTGCACTTTCGACCGCCGCGTATCGGGCGCAATCCCAAGACCGGTGAGGCTGTGGCGCTGTCTGGCAAGTATGTGCCGCACTTCAAGCCCGGCAAGGACCTGCGCGAGCGCGTCAACGCAAGCCGCCATTTTCCGATCAAGAACTGACGGCGACGAAGTCGGCGATATCTGCGGTTACCAAATCGCCGCTAAAGCAATACACTCTTCAGTGACCAGGGCCTTTACTGGCAGCTTTGGAGTGAGCATATGTTGAAAAAAGCCGGCCTGATTATTCTGCTGCTCATTATTTTCGGCGTGATGATCGTGTTTACGCATCTGAACACCGGCGACGTCGAGGTGAATCTCGCGTTCGTCAGTATTACACCGTCGATTTCAATCGCATTTACCGTAACGCTCGCGCTGGGCTGGCTGTTCGGCGTCGCGAGCATGGGAATTTTTGCGCTGCGGATGGCCAACGAGCGTCGTACGCTGCGTCGTGCTTTGCACATCTCCGAGTCGGAAGTGAGTTCACTGCGCAGTCTGCCGTTGTCCGATGCCAACTGAGTCTACATTCCTCCTTGCAGGGCTATTCCTGCTGCTTGCCGCCGCTGGTTGGGCGATGGGCCGGTTCGGTGAGCGTGACGAGGAAAATGCGCCACCACCGCTGAATATTGATTACCTCAAGGGTCTCAACTTCCTGTTGAACGAGCAGACCGATCAGGCACTCGAACATTTTCTCGAGATGGTGCGTGTCGACGACAAGACGATTGAGACGCATTTCGCACTCGGTAGCCTTTTCCGCCGCCGCGGTGAGGTAGACAGGGCGATCCGCATTCACCAGAACATCATCGCACGACCGGATCTCGCCGCCGAGCAGAGGGACCAGGCGCTATTCTCGCTCGCCAAAGATTACCTGCAC
>DAOWGY010000133.1 GCA_030641695.1 Gammaproteobacteria bacterium | reverse complement strand
GTGCGGCCAGCAACAATGTGCTCGATATGCTGGACGAGCTGCGTACCGCGGCTCTGCTTGCAAAAGTGGTCGCCGCCGATGCCTCGGCGGTAAGCGCCGAGGATGCCCTGCGAATGGCCACTCTCGACGCCGCGAAGGTGCTACGACGCGATCACGAGATCGGTTCCATCGAGGCCGGCAAATGGGCCGACCTGACCTGCGTCGACCTCATGCGTTTCAACAGCCAACCGGTGTACGATCCGATCTCACAGCTTGTCTACACGGCACGCGCCGATCAGGTCACGGACGTCTGGGTCGCGGGGCGGCACCAGCTCGTTCTTGGTCAATTGACCGGCATCGATACCGAGAGCATCTACAAACGCAGCACAGAATGGCAAACGCGCATCGCAACGACCAGGGCTTGATGGCATGAACGAAGCAACTACATTACGCGACAACGTCGACGCAGCAGAGGTCGCCAAATTCAATGCATTGGCGGCGCGCTGGTGGGATCCGGAAGGCGACTTTCACACATTGCACGAGATCAATCCTTTGCGTCTCGGCTGGATTCGGCAACAGGCCGAGCTTGACGGTCGTAACGTCATCGACATTGGTTGCGGCGGCGGCATCCTGGCTGAGTCCATGGCGGCTGCCGGCGCGACCGTCACCGGCATCGACATGGCCGAAGGTCCACTCACCGTGGCCCGGTTACACCAGATTGAGTCCGGCATCGAGGTCCAATATCGCGAGGCGACTGCAGAGGAGCTGGCTGCGGAGCAACCTGGACAATTTGATGTGGTGACCTGTCTCGAGATGCTGGAACACGTGCCGGCGCCTGTCGAAGTAATCCGCTCCTGTGCGCAGCTCGTGAAACCCGGCGGTCACGTGATCTTTTCCACGATCAATCGCAACCCGAAGTCATTCCTGTTCGCTATCGTCGGTGCGGAGTATGTACTGAAGCTGCTGCCTGCGGGCACGCATGAATATCAGAAGTTCATCCGCCCTTCGGAACTCGACGCCTGGGGGCGGGACGCCGGGCTGCAACTCGCGGCGAGCATCGGCATGCTTTACAACCCGCTGACGAAAGATTTTTCATTGCGCCCCGTTCTGGATGTGAACTACCTGATGCATTTTCGCCGCCCGGACGGCGAGTAATTCACTTGAGCCCGCTCGAGAACGGTCTCTGTGAGGCGGTGCTGTTCGATCTTGATGGCACGCTCGTCGATACAGCTCCCGACATGGTCGCCGTGTTGCAGGACATGCAACGAGCGCACAGCCATGATCCGGTGCGCTATGAGGTCGGGAGATTGCACGTGTCGAACGGCGCACTCGGGCTCCTGGCGATCGGATTCCCCGGGATTGCGCACGAGTTCGGCAGTTCGTTGCACCGCGAATACCTGCAGCGATATGAACAGCGAGTTTGTGAGGCGTCGACACTGTTCCCGGGTATGGCCGAATTGCTCGATGTGCTCGATTCTGCGGATCGGCCCTGGGGTGTGGTGACCAATAAGCCGGCCTACCTCACCGGTCCGTTGCTCGAATCGTTGTCTCTTGCATCGCGAAGTGCCTGCACGGTCAGTGGCGATACACTCGAACAACGCAAGCCGGATCCCGCACCTTTGCTGCACGCGTGCGCGTTAGCGGGCCTGCGTCCACAGGCCACAGTCTATATCGGTGACGCGGCCCGCGACATCGAGGCAGGCCAGAACGCTGGCATGGCAACGATTGCCGTCGCCTACGGCTACATTACACCTGACGACGATCCGGTCCGCTGGGGAGCTGATCGGATCGCCGCCGATACCGAGGAACTTGCCCAAATCGTGCGGAAAGCGGTTAATCTGAGTTCCTGATGATGTCATTCGAGATCAATCCGCTCTGGCTCGAGATCGGTCTGCCTGCCCTTGCAGTCGGGCTTCTCCTTGGCGCACTCGTTGTGTGGTTGCTCGGTCGTCGCCGCCTGTATCAGCTCGATGACCAGATCAACGAACTGAATGACAACATCAAAAGTCAGGAGGCGCTGCGACACGAGCGGGAGGCCGCTTTTCAGGCCGCATCCGGCGATCTTGTACGCTCCTTCTCGGAACTTGCCAACAAGTCATTGCAGTCGAACAGCGAGAATTTCCTGCGTTTGGCCGAACAAAAGATGAGCGCGCAAAACGAAAGAGCCAAACGTGACCTCGGTGATCGCGAAAAGGCGGTCGAAGACCTGGTAAAACCAATCCGCGACGCTTTGCAGGCCTCGCAAAAGCAAATTTCGGATCTTGAAAAAGCTCGCAGCGAAGCCTATGGCAGCATCAGGACCCAGCTCGAGTCGATGCAGGCCGGCCAGAAGTCCCTGACGCAAGAGACCCAGAATCTCGTCAAAGCGTTGCGGCGACCCGAGGTGCGCGGACGCTGGGGCGAGATAACGCTACGCCGGCTGGTCGAGCTTGCAGGCATGGTCGAGCACTGCGACTTTCAGGAGCAGGTGCACACCGTCAGCGATGACCAGGTCATTCGTCCCGACATGATCGTTCGCATGCCCGACCGGCGCGAGCTTGTCGTCGATGTAAAAACGCCCCTCGACGCCTACCTGGAAGCCGTCGAAGCCAAAGACGACGCCCAACGCAAGCTTGGACTGGAGAGGCACACACGCAATATTCGTGAGCACATCCGGACGTTGGCTTCAAAAGCGTACTGGGCGCAGTTTTCGCAGAGCCCGGAATTCGTCATCCTGTTCATTCCAGGTGACCAGTTCCTCAGTGCGGCGCTGAGCGAAGACCCTGACCTCATCGAGTACGCACTGTCACATCAGATCATCCTGGCAACCCCGACCAGTTTCGTCGCCTTGCTCAAAGCCGTGGCTTACGGCTGGCGGCAGTTTGCCCTTGCGGACAACGCCGCCGAGATTCGGCAACTGGCGGAAGATCTTTACGGTCGTCTGGGTACGTTCGTCTCGCACATGAACCGTGTCGGTCGGCAGCTTGCGAGCAGCGTGGAGCACTACAATCGCGCAGTGGGCTCGCTGGAGCACAAAGTATTGCCCGGCGCGCGAAAATTCGTCGAATTGGGCATACAACAGAAAAAAGACATCGAGAAACTCGAATCGCTGGACCCGGTACCGCGCACGATGATAGAAAGCAGCGCTGAAGACGACGCCGGCGCCGACGACGGCGGCGAATCACAAGACAAGACGCTACTACAGTAGCCCACTCGCCGTATTCGACGATTGCCCTGACCCGCAATGGATCATCGTACTTACACATACCCCGACAACCTGCTGCACGACCGGGTTATCCTCATCAGCGGCGCAACTGCAGGTGTTGGCCGTGCCCTCGCCATTCACGCTGCCGGGCATGGCGCACAAGTGATTTTGCACGGACGCAGCGTGCCCAAGCTCGAGAAAATCTATGACGAAATAGAGGCAATCGATGGTGCGCCACGGCCGTCGATCGCTGTGATGGATTTGGCCAGCGCCGACAGTGACGCCTATCGAACGCTTGCGGACAGCTTGAATGACGAGTTCGACCATCTCGATGGCCTTGTGAACAATGCGAGCATTCTTGGCGAGCGCTTTTCAATCGAACAATACGATGCGGCAATGTGGCAACAGGTCATGCACGTCAATGTAACTGCCGCATTTGCGCTGACCCAGGTCTGCCTGCCGCTGCTGCACAAGTCGGATGATGCCTCAGTCATTTTTACGAGCAGCGGTGTCGGCCGACAGGGCAAGCCGTTCTGGGGCGCTTACGCGGTGTCCAAATTCGCGACCGAGGGGCTGTCGCAGGTGCTCGCAAGCGAACAGGAGCACGGCAAGCTGCGCGTCAACTGTATCAATCCCGGCGCGGTACGCACCGAAATGCGTCGCGCCGCTTATCCGGCCGAGGACAGGGACGCTCTGAAACGCCCGGAGGATGTTTTGCCCACCTACATGTATTTGCTGGGGCCGGACAGCAAGGGTGTTACAGGCCAAAGCCTGGACGCTCAGTGAATCAACATTAAAATAGCACTGTATCTATTTCTTTTTTCGTCTCTTTTTATGATATTTCGGTGGCCGTGACGGGTTGGCAGGCGGCTTCAGCCCGGCCGCCAGATACAACAACCTCACCTGCGCTGGCGTCAACGCCTCGTATTTTCCACGGCGTAATTTTCTCGGTAGATCGAGCGGACCGTAGCCAATACGAATGAGTCGGCTGACCTCGTAGCCCAGGGCTTCCCACAATCGCCGCACTTCGCGATTACGCCCTTCCCTCAAGGCGACTTTGAACCACTTGTTGCTACCGTCACCACCACTGGCTTCGATACTCTCAAAGCGCGCCGGCCCGTCGTCGAGCCTGACCCCCTTTTTGAGAGCTGCGAGGTTCCGTGAGGACGGATCACCATGGATTCGAACAGCATATCGCCGCAGGAGCTCTGACGATGGATGCATCAGGGCATTTGCCAGCGCACCATCGGTCGTAAAAATCAGCAACCCGGTCGTCGCGATATCCAGCCGTCCCACTGTCACCCAGCGAGCCCCCTTGAGCGTTGGCAGTGCGTCGAAGACCACTTTGCGCCCCTCTGGGTCGGAACGCGCCACGATTTCGCCGGCCGGCTTGTTGTAGATGATATGCCGATGCGATGGCGCCGCTGTCTGCATTGCCAGCTTGCGGCCGTCCAACATGATTTGCTCGCCGCCGTTCAGGGTATCGCCGAGGCACGCCAGGCGGCCATCGATCTGCAATCTTCCGTCACGAATCCACTGTTCGATCTTGCGGCGGGAACCATGGCCGGCTCCAGCCAACACTTTCTGCACACGCTCAGGCAAAGCGTTACACCTCAACCGCTGGCAGACGCGTCCTTGTCGTCATCCCCGCCGCTCGGCTCGAGCGAGGTGACCGGCTCGGACTCGCCAGGGTCGGGCCATTCGGACACCACCAACAATTCTTCCTCGGCGTCCTCCGGACCGATCTCCGGATACAGGACCGGCACGTCGGGCGTCGCATCGGGTTCTGCTGTGTGATCTTCCTCCACTTCCGGGAGATTCAGCTGCACACGCAGGCTCTCCCAATCGGACAAATCTGCAAGCGGCGGCAAGTCGTCCAGCTTCTTGAGGCCGAAGTAATCAAGAAAAGTCTTGGTGGTGCCAAACATCTCGGGTCGCCCCGGCACATCGCGGTGGCCAACGATGCGAACCCATTCCCGCTCCAGCAAGGTGCGCACGATATTCGGGCTTACCGATACGCCACGAATGTCTTCGATTTCGCCGCGAGTGATTGGCTGCCGATAGGCAATGAGTGCAAGCGTCTCGAATAATGCGCGTGAGTAGCGCGGCGGACGCTCTTCCCACAACTTTTGCAGACGTTCGGCCATCGCGGCCGTAATTTGAATTCGAAACCCCGATGCAACCTCGGAAATGGTGAATCCTCGGCCTTCGTACTCCTCGACGAGAGTGGCAATAGCCTTACGAATCTCGGGCTTCGGCGGCGCAGATCTGCCATCGAACAGATCTTGCAGTTGATCGACATTCAGGGGCCGGCCCGCTGCGAGCAGTGCCGCCTCAATGAAGTGTTTGATTTCAGTTTCGTCCATCGATTAAGACGTCTCAGGTTTGCGGAGGCTCAGTCAGTGAGTCCTCGATATCATCATCCGACACCAGGCGGACCGAGGACGCGGCACGAACATGCAGTGGGGCAAATTCATCGGATTGCACCACCTCGATCACTGACTCTCGTAACAGTTCAAGGATAGCGAGAAAGGTCACGGCAACGCCCATTCGACCTTCCTCGGGATCGAACAAATCGCCGAAATCGGTGAAAGAACCCGCCTTGATGCGCGTCAGGATCTCGGACATACGCTGTCGCACCGACAACGGTTCTCGTGTCATGTGCAGGTTTGAAAACATTTCTGCTCGCCGCAGGACGTCATGAAATGCCAACAGCAGCTCTTTCAATGTGACATCCGGCAGTTTCTGCACGACCTTGCGCTCGGGTGCATCCGCATTTGCGACGAAAACATCGCGATCCAGACGTGGCAGATCGGCGATATCCTGAGCCGCCTGCTTGAAACGCTCGTACTCCTGCAGCCGCCGCACGAGTTCTGCGCGTGGATCCTGTTCGTCCTCTTCCTCGGACTCCGGACGCGGCAGCAGCATGCGCGACTTGATCTCGGCCAGCATCGCTGCCATGACCAGGTACTCGCCCGCCAGTTCGAGCTGCATTTCTTTCATCAGCTCAATGTATTGCACATACTGCTTGGTGATTTCCGCAATTGGAATATCCAGGATGTCGATGTTCTGACGACGAATCAGGTAGAGCAGCAAATCCAGAGGGCCGGCGAAAGCCTCGAGGAACACCTGCAAGGCGTAAGGTGGGATGTACAGATCCTGTGGCAGCGTCGTCACGGGCTCCCCGTCAACGACCGCAAACGGCATCTCGCCCTGCGCAGGGCTCTGTTTTTGGTCCTGAG